>JAKAEG010000094.1 GCA_021819985.1 Nitrospirota bacterium
AGAAACGGGACCGGGTCCAGCCCGGCGTCGAGCAGCGAAACGCACAGGACCGGCGTGAACGCCAGGCAGACTATGTCGTTTGCCAGCAGGGCGGAAAAAACGGCGCTTACCAGCATGAGCGCGCCAAGGAAAACGCCGGGGTTTTTAATATACCTGTTTATCCAGAGGGCCGCACGGCTGTAAAAGCCGCCAAGCCTGAACTGGGCCGACACCACCATTAAGGAATACAGGAGAAGTATGGTCGGGAAATCCACAGCAAGCGCCGCCTCCCGGGGCAGCATTGCCCCCGTTGCGACCATCGCGATTGCGCCAAGCAGGGCTATGCCTGTTCTGTCGATGGCAAGCCCGGGCACGCCCCCAAGGGCGATGCCCGCGTAGGTAACCGTGAATATGAGCGCGGCAATGCCGGGGAGGTTTTTCAAGGGGCGGGCTCTCTGTTAATGCCTGCCTGGGAAACGTGTTTTTCGCCCATCTTGTATATGAAAGCGAGTATCTCGGCCACCGCCTTGTAAAGCGCGGGCGGTATCTCCTGATCAAGCTCCAGAGTGCAGAGCAGCTCGATTATGCGGGGGTCTTCCTTGAGCGGGATATTGTGCTCCTTCGCAAGCCGGATTATCCTCTCGGCGGTCTTTCCCTTCCCCTTCGCCGTTAGCACCGGGGCTTCGTCTTCCCCCTGCCTATACCTGAGGGCCGCCGCTTTTTTTCTTTTCTCTTTCTCGTCCACTTTGTATCTCTATAGCTTTATACTGATTAAATGGCCGCCGCCCGGAAACTCCAGACGGTTTTTTGGCAACTCATCATAACCGGTCACATTCACTGTCCTTAGCGAAAGGCCCTTTTCGATGAAGGAGTTTTTCAGTCCGTCCGCGGCTCCGTTTACCATCTCCCTGAAAGCCGGGTTTTGGATCTTTAACGTGACATAAAACTCCGCGCCGCGCATGAAAACTGATACCGAGATCTTTCCAAGTCCTTCCAGGTCCAGGTTAATAAGACAGGAGCCGCCCTCCTGCCCGTCAGCTTTGAAAGCGATCTTTCCGTCCTTTAATCCGTCCCATTTGACCGGCAGGAAGCTGTAAAGTGAGCCGGTCAGTTTTGAAATGAACTGAAAGACGCGAATGTCCTTTAAGAGCCCATCGATTACTTTCGTGTTCTTCTGGTCCGATTGCTCCCCGGATTCGGCCGCCCTGAGTTTAAGTAAAAGGGCCTTCAGATCATCGCCGGAATTTTTAAATTTTTCCAATGCCGGGTTTTTTGCTTCATCCTCAACGGAATTTGCCCTGGCCAGCAGCTTCGATTCAAAGAGGATTCCGCTTCGCATCAAGGCTGTTTTCAGGGATTCATCTTCAAGCCCCTGAGGCATCTCCGGAAAAAGACCGGCCAAAGCCTGCAGCAGTTTTTGCAAATCCTCCTGCGAGCCGGGGGTAAAGGAGGCCGAAGCGTTATCAGACATGGATAAGAGGGCGGCCAGTTTTTCTGTAAAGGCAGGCCCGGCGGAACCCATAAGCCGGACAAGCAGTCCTCCCAGTGACGCTCTCTCCGCGGCTGAAAGCTCGGCGCCGCCGCTTAAGATTTCGGGCAAAACGTTTTCGAGCCTGGTTAATACGGCATCCGGAGTTTTTGCGCTTTTTTCTGAATCCAGTGCGGACTGAAGCTCTCCCTCCAAATCAGTTATCAGGTCCGTGACCTGACCGGAAACCCGTTCCGCCACGCCGGCGTCACCAGAAAATTTAAGGACCAGCTCGCCTGAGGGGCCGCTTCCAAGGGATTTTAAAAGCACGGTTTTGCCTTCCATGCCGGATAAAGAGATGGCGGTGTTTGCGGTTATCGTCCTGCCTGCTATCTCAAGGACGGCCTTATTGTCTTCCAGGACCTCAACAATAACGGCTTTTAAGACATCCCCTTTGGCGATGACTAATGGGCCTGGACCCGCACTCTGCGACCCGATGCCCTTTTGCGGCCCGGCGCCGCCCGAAATCCCGCCGGTAGAAAAATTCATTTACTAATATAACTTAAAAAACAAAGATCAAAAATCGGGAAACATCTTCAGGGTAAGGGATTTTTGATCTTTGCCCTTCTCGATTTCCGCGACAGCCGAAAGGATGCCGCCCTCAATGTACTCCAGGCTGAATCCCTTGAACCCTTTTCTCACAAAGCCTTTGGCGTCAGCGGGGCATCCGTGCTCGCATCCGGCTATACCCTTTATCATCAACGGAATTATATTGCGCACATCCAGGGCTGAAACGTTTATGCCTTTAGGCGAGGCAAAATCTTCGATCCGGCTGACGAAATCATCCAAGTCGATATGAAAAGGGTCGTCGATCTGCAAGGACAGGGAGTCCTTCCCAATAGTTATATCCAGAAGCACAGAAAAAAACCTCCTTTGATATCCAGCTGAATGGATAAGCGAAATTGTTTTTTAAATTTTAAAACTAAAATTATAAATTCCAGGTGATCCGCGGCAAAAAACAGTTTCAATTATTATAAACAAGCGGCCCTGAAAAATTCAGCCGCTTGTCAGAATTTTTTTATTTTAAAGAAACTGCACGCGTTATTTCAGAAACAGCTATTGTTTACGGGCGCTGTCCAGCGTCTTCATGAAAATAAGCTTGTCGTCACCGGGCGCGTAATATTCGGGAACGAGGGCCACGAATGCATACCCGTTTTTTCTGTAGAACGCCCTCGTGGGGGCGTATTTTTTCTTGGAGGCGGTCTCCACATATATATGCCTGCACCCAAGCTCCGCCATCTTCTTTTCCGCCTCCAGCATAAGCGCGCTGCCGATGCCGCTTCCCTGCATGGAGGCGTCCACAGCTATCCAGTAGAGGTCGAACCTCCCTTTGGTCAAAGTGATAGGCCCATAGCAGACATAACCAGCCACTTTTCCGCCCGCTTTTCCCTTGCCCCGCTTCTTTTCCTCCGCCTCGCAAAACAAAAAAATGTACTCGCTTTTTTCGCCCTTCTGAAGCCTGTCATCCAAAAGCTCAATGGCCACATCTACTTCACGTTTGTAAAACGCTCCAGTTGAGGAAAGTATCTCTTTGAGCCTCTGTCTGTCCGCTGGGACCGGCTCGTACCTGAAGGAAAACTTGTTTACCGTCTTTCGCGCACTTTGTTTTTCTTTTTGGGCCTGATTTTTTTTAATATTTCCCTTCTTGCGAAGGGCTGGGGGTGGGTTTAAAAAATTCTCTCCGGCAATATCTTTCCGGTTTTCCTTTCGCAAGGTTGCGGCCTCAAGCATGATACGGACTACGTCTTTTTCGCCAAGCCCCGCAAATTTTGCCGCCTGTATGAAACCTGAAAAAGGCGCGATGCAGGGGTTTGCGTTCACTTCCATAACATAGGGCCTGTTATGCGCATCCAGCCTCATATCTACCCTCGCATATCCAGACAAGTGAAATGCCTTCCAGCAGGCCAGGCATATCCGCCTGATCTCTTCAATGGGCGCGTTTTCCGGCTTGAAGGTCCTGACCGTGTTTACATACTCGAAGGCGTCCGGATGCCATTTGGCCTTGTAGTTGACTATCCGGGGTTTGCCGGCGGGCCAGTTCGCAAAAAGCATCTCCGCCGGGGGGAGCACCCGGGGTATTCCATTTTGCTCTATCATCGAGACATTGAACTCCCGCCCGTCAATGAACTGTTCGATCAGAAGCGGTTTTCCGCCCAGTTCCTTATAAATGCGCGGCAGTTTTTCCGCAAGGAGTTTCTTACTTTTACCGCGGATAACCGATTCGTCCGTAATGCCTATGGAGGCGTCCTCGCAGGCGGGTTTTACTATCACCGGGAAATCAAGACCATCAAAATTTTTTACTTTCCCGTCTTGTTCCCCGTCATAAGCAGTCCATTTAGCCGTTGGGATGTCCTTTGCCTCAAGCACCGCTTTCGTAATGCGCTTGTCCGTGGTCGCGGCGAGCGCAGCGTATCCGGCCCCGGTGAAAGGGTAACCGGCGGCCTCGAAAAGGCCCGCCGCAAGCGGATGGAACTCCGTCTTTTCCTGCACCGCCTCAACGAGGTTAAAAATAAGGTAAGGGGCTGATCTTTCGATTTTTTTTAAAAGCTCCGGTAAACCGCTTGCAAAAGGCACTTTCACTGGCTCATGTCCCAGGGCAAAGAGCGCTTCCTCGACCAGGAAGACCTCCTCGAGGACATCCAGGGAGTCGGGGCTGCCCACCTCCGGCTCGTTATATACGATCGCAACTCTCATTTTTAAGAACCTATCTCAAAATTGCTTCCGGCTGCAAGAGGCTGAAATCGCGCCATACGGCGTCGAAAAAGGAAAATCCGTCCTCAACGCAGCGCTGCTGCGCCTCCGGGTGATTTTCCATTTTCTCCTTATCTGCCACAATTTCCGCTCTCTTTCGCTTCGGAATCAATTTTGAGACAGGTTCTAGCATAACGGCCTCAACTCCCGATGGTCTTTCTGTCATCGGGCAAGCCGTAAAAAATCCGTTTCCCGAATGCGGGCCTTTCAAGGGCGGAATCCATGATGTTCTTTATAAGCTCCTCATATTTCATTCCGGCCTGTGAGCAGAGTATGGGCAGGTCCGAGTGTGACGGGTGGAGCCCGGCCAGGGGGTTTGCCTCAAGCACGTAAAGTTTATCTTCCATATCGGCCTTAAGGTCTATCCTGCCAGCGTCCCTGCACCCAAGCGCATTGTATGCCTTTAGCGCAAGCTCCGATGCTTCAGCCGCAATTTTTTTGTTCTTCGTCAGCGTGTATTTCACCCGTTCTTCGCAGAGTTCCTTGTTGGCATAGGAATAGACCCCCGGCTCCGCATTTTTAAGGAGCTTTACCTCCAGCACGCCTATGGCGCGGGCCTTGGCGCCTGTGCCCAAAATGCCTACCGTAAACTCGTGCCCCGGCAGATATGCTTCGGCAAGGACAGGCTGGTTGTATTTAATAAGGAGCCGTTTGGCCTGGTTCCTGAAGTTCGCCGGATGGTGCACGATGGAGGCGGACGTTATGCCTTTGCCTGTGCCTTCATAGGCGGGCTTCAGAAAGATGGGAAAGGGCAAAGGCGCTGTCTGTAATTCTTTGGCCTCTTCAAGGGAGGATATGGAAAAGAAATCCGGGGTGGGAATACCTCCTTCCCGGAGTATCTTTTTTGCCATGATCTTATCCAGCGCAAGGGCCAGCGTAAGGGGGTCCGAAAGGGTATAGGGTATGTTGAAGGCCTCAAGAAGGGCAGGCACCTGGGCTTCGCGGTTTCTGCCATAAAGCCCCTCCGCCACGTTGAAGGCGAGATCCCATCTTTCTCCCAGCGCAAGGCGTCTTGAAAGCTCGTAGATGTGGCCTATCCTGCACACCTCGTGTCCAAGGCCCGCGATCGTTTCGGAAAGAGCGCCTATGGTCTCTTCGCTGTCGAACTCAGCGGTTTCCTCCTCCGAAAAGCCCATCTCCACGTATTCTTTTCTAAGGTCATAGATAAGGCCGACCCTCATATCATTTCCGCTTCCCCTTCAAAGACTTCCTCCTTCTGTTTTTCAGGGATACGGAACCTCCCGGACAGGTCCGCGCGGACGGGTGCGCCTGGACCGGACGGGCCAGATATACCGGATACGGGGGAATGGGAATCCTGCTGCTGACCTATTGTGGAGGAGGGCGGAAAAAGCGAGTTTTTCTGCTTCCTTCTTTTGTACCTCGGGGTCTCTTCCGGGACGAGCGCTTTTCTCTGGCCTTTAAGGAGTTGGGCAGTGCCGCCTAATTTTTTGCCGTTTACTCCGGGCCTGCGGGTTTTTTCGGAGTTGTTGCCGGGGTTGAAATAATTTATTATCATTCCCTCGTAATTTCTTAAAAGCACGTCCTTATCATTTACGGAAAGCAGGTAAAAGGGCTGAAGCGGGATCTTTCCCCCGCCTCCTGGGGCATCGACCACAAACGTGGGTATCGCCAGCCCGCCTGTATAGCCGCGCATCGTCTCCATGATCTCTATCCCCTTCCAGAGGCTTGTCCTGAAATGCTCCACGCCCCTGACCGGGTCGCACTGGAAGAGATAGTAAGGGCGCACCATTATCCGCTGGAGCGCGTGGCAGAGGTCCTTCATGATGTCGGGAGTGTCGTTTATCCCTTTGAGCAGCACGGACTGGTTTGAAACGGGAATCCCTGCCGTAAGCAGCCGGTCGCACGCCTCCGCCGCCTCCGCCGTGACCTCGCGGGGATGGTTGAACTGGGTGTTTATCCAGATAGGCCTGTGCTTTTTGAGCATGCTTACAAGCTCGTCCGTCACCTTCATGGGCATTACCACGGGCACCCTGGTGCCTATCCTCATGACCTCGACGTGAGATACCCTCTGCATGGCGCCCAAAAACCAGTCCAGCAGGTCCAGGTTCATCGTAAACGGGTCCCCGCCCGAGACGATGACCTCTCTTACTTCCGGTGTGGCGCGCACGTATTCGACCATTCCCTGAAGTTCTTTTTTGGTCCTGGCCGATTCCCCTTCGTGCCATATGCGTTTTCGGGTGCAGTGGCGGCAATACATGCTGCACGTATTGGTCACTATGGCCAGCACCCGGTCCGGGTACCTGTGCACAAGGCCCGGCGTCTGCATGTCCTCTTCCTCTTCCAGGGGGTCCGTAACTCCCACCATTTGGAACTCCAGTTCCCTCAGGTCGGGGACGCACTGTTTGCGTATCGGGTCCTCGGGGTCGGAGATGTCCCTGATCAACGAAAGGTAATAGGGGGTAATCGAGCAGTGGAACGTATCGATGAGTCTTTTGTACCGCGTTTTCTGATAAGGCTTCAGATCAAGCAGGCAGGAGATGTCTTCCAGCGTCGTTACCCGGTGCAACATCTGCCATCTCCAGTCGTTCCATTGATCGCTGGTTACGCCCGGCCAGAGCCTGCCCGCCGGGTCATCCGCTTTGAAAAGGCCATCGTTTTGAGGCAACAGCCTGGAAACGGTGTTTACAGATTTACCTGGAGGTTCTTCCGAGTCCTTTGTGAGCAGTATCTCCATCACCAAAAAGTCCTCCTGCTTGTTTTTAAGAGGCCAAGGGCCCCCCGGCGGCTCATTTTATTTTAGACAATGCTTTTACGATTTGCACTATATTTGATGCGATCACGGAGGGCTTTGGAGGGCAGCCCGGGATAAAGGCGTCCACCGGCACAATTTTATCCGCTCCGTCGGTGACTGCGTAACTTCCCTTGTAGATTCCGCCGTCCCTCGCGCAGTCCCCGCAGGCGATGACTATCTTGGGGCCGGGAGTTGCGGTCCAGGTTTTTTTAAGGGCGTTGGCCATGGCCGCCGAAACGGGCCCGGTCACCAGGAGTATGTCAGCGTGCCTGGGCGAGGCAACGAAATCCACGCCGAAGCGCTGGATATCATATACCGGGTTTGTAAGCGCCGTGCATTCCCATTCGCAGGCGTTGCAGGAGCCCGCGTCCACATGCCTGATCCGGACCGACTGCCTGAATGCGCCAGGGAGAATCTCCTTCTCTTTCCCATCGGCCAGCCAGGAAGCCCGCGGGGTTTTTTGATCGGCCATAAGGTTTTCCAGCGGCCGCGCCTGTTTCTTTCTGATTATGTTATTAAAAATACGTCCGAGCATAAACGAAAAAATCCTTTCTCTGCTTAAGAATCTTAAAAAAAATCCTGCTCACGCATCCGACCCGGAGTAAGAAAGATTGAAACTCTTGTTGATAAGAGGGAAATCCGGGACAATATTGCCGTGCACGGCAAACGGCATGAGCGGCCAGTTGCAGAAGGACGCCGCCCGGGGCTTGACCCTGAGGGGCGCGCCATCGGCCCCCGATTTCACGAAATAGAAAACCGAGCCGCGCGGCCCTTCCACATAGCCAAGCGCCTGGGCGCCATGGGGCGCCTCCCAATTTTCTGAAGCTATGTTGCCCTCCAGTCTCTTGCCTTTGGCTTTATGCAGGATCGACCGGATTATCGCGATCGTGCACCCGACCTCATCCGCCCGGAGCATCATCCTGGCAAACACATCACCTTTCATCCGGGTGTGTGTCTCGAAGATAAGCTGATTGTAGTAGAGATGCGGATGAGCGGTGCGGAGGTCATCATTAATGCCGGAGGCCCTGGCGGCAACTCCGGTTGCCCCCAGACTGAGCGCTATGTCTCTTGCCAGGGCCCCGGCGTTCTCAAGCCGCTCCACATGCGAGACCGAATCCGTAAGAAATTCGATAAAGGACTTGTACTCTTCCGTGATGCCCTCTATTTCCTGAAGCATGCCTGCCGGGTCCCGCAGGGCGTCAACCGCCACTCCGCCTGGGATGTTCACTCCCCTTAAGTACCTGCTTCCCGTGAGCTGCTCATTCAGGGCCATTATTTTTTCCTTCAGGGACGCTCCCCTTGCGTACCCCACCGCAAACCCGGTCCCGGCGCACATGTTTCCAATGTCGCCGATATGGTTATAAAGCCGCTCCATTTCCAGAAGCAGTGTGCGAATGGCCGAGGCCCTTACGGGGAGGGTTGTGCCCGCCATCCTCTCAAGCGCCATACAGTAAGCGGTCGAGTGTGAGAAAGAAGAAACCCCCGAAATACGCTCGGCAAGCTTTACCCCGTTTACAAATCCAAGCTGCTCGAAATGTTTTTCTACGCCCTTGTGTGTATAGAAGAGCCTTGGGTCGAGATAATAGATGGTCTCCCCAACCGCCGAAAACCGGAAATGGCCCGGCTCTATGATGCCCGCGTGCACCGGACCAACGGGTATTTCGTAGATGCCTTCGCCTTTTACTTCCATGAAAGGGGAAAGGTCCTCTTTACTGAGGTCAAGCTGCCGCTTTATCTCAGCGGGGCTGATATCCCTCCTTAACGGATATACGCCCTTGGGGTAAAGGCCATGGAGCACAAGCGGATGGAGGTCCGGGTGGCCCAGAGGCACAATGCCCAGCATGTCGGCTATCTGCCTTTCATACCAGTGCGCGGCCGGGACCTTTGGAGTGATGCTGTGGAACTCCAGTGCGCCGCCTTTCTCCCCTATATTTTTAAGCCGCAGTATCTCGAACCGGTCCTCCTGCGGGCGGGAAAACACGGCGTAAACGCAAAACCCTTCGCCTGTTTCCCTCAGGTCCGCGCCGAACATGAGCCTCAGGCGGCCGTTTCCTCCCGCAAAAAGCCTGGAGCATTCCGCCGGGAATTCCTCGCTTGTTACGTCCCTATATATTTCGTTTTCAGCCATGAATTTTTTTTGAATTTATAATTAAATCCCACCGCCGGTAAAAATACCCATCGAGCGGGTTATCAGTCTATCGAGCCCTCCGGGGATATTAAGCCCCAAAAAAAGAAGCCCCGCCCCAAGAAGCCCCATCATGACGCTTGCGGGCCACCAAGCGACCAACCCTTTCATCCCCTGCGCTCCCTCGGCAGCAAGTTCCCCGGTATCCGTTCCGATTCGGGGTCTGCCAAGCAGCATCCCGCCAAATCCCCTGAGCAGGCTGAAAAACACAAGCCCGCTTGCGGCCAGAAACACGGCCATTATGTACCAGTGCGCTCCGGCGGCCAGCCCCTTCAGCATCAGAAACTCGCTTAAAAAGGTATTGAACGGGGGCACGCCCGCAAGCGCGGCGATACCCGCAAACCCGAGCACTCCGGTCAGGGGAGATATTTTCAGAAACCCTTTTACCCCGTCCAGCCTGGCCCCATGGCTGACCGCATTTATGCGGCCCGTCACGAAGAACATGAGCGGCTTGACGATGGCGTGGTTCAGGATATGAAGCAGCGCCGCATAAAGCCCGTATACGCCGCCCAGGCCGAACGAAAGAGAGATGATGCCCATGTGCTCTACGCTGCTATAGGCAAGGAGCCTTTTTGCGCCTAGCTGTATGAGCATGAATAAAGAGGCCACTACGATGGACACTATGCCGAAGGCCATCATTATGTCCCGGACGAAAGCCGACCCGCAGGAGACCCTGACAATGGCCGCAAACCTCATTATTCCGTAAAAGGCGCAGTTCAGAAGAATACCTGACAAAAGAGCGCTTACCGGCGTGGGGGCCTCGCTGTGGGCGTCCGGCAGCCAGTTGTGCACCGGCGCAAGCCCCGCTTTTGTGCCGTAGCCCACCACAACAAAGATAAAGGCCAGCCGCAGGGTTGCGGGATTCAGCAGATGGGCAGCGGCCATCAGGTCCGTCCAGTTAAGGGAGCC
>JAKAEG010000095.1 GCA_021819985.1 Nitrospirota bacterium
CCTACCCCCCTGCTTAGATAACAGGGGTCATGATATATGATCCGCTCATCAATATTTTTGTCTAGTTTTAGCCTGCCATCCGCAAGCGCGCCTTTTACGAATTGGGTAATATGCCTGATCCTGAATGGCAGCTTCCTTCCATAAAAGGACGGCCAGTCTTTGGACATCATGTTCACACAGCAGGGGCACGAACAGAGGAGGGTTTCCACACCCCTTTTGGCATAACCGTCGACCAGTCTTCTCACAAGGTCTTCAAGGATATCGAACTGTCCTGTAACAAAGAGCGGAAAACCGCAGCAGACTTCTTCCTCCGGGGGCAGCATCGTAAAGGACTCCCCTGCCCTGGCAAGGACCGCCGCATCTCCGCTTACCATGGGTTTTGCCTCATAAGCCCCGGTGCATCCGGCGTAATAGCCTGTCTTTGCCCTCTCCGCCACCTTTACATCAGGAGGCATCCAGGAGAACCTCTCATTGCCGGGCTTTCCGTAAGGGTTGCCCGTCTCGTTTACGGCCCCGGGCATTTCTTTTTGAGAGCCTATGGGCCCAAGCCCCCGTCTTACCATCTCCCGTCTGAGCATGGGCCAGAGCCTCTGTGTATTGATGCCAACCGTGCAATACTGTCCGCAGGCCCCGCATGTAGTGCATTCAAAAACGGCCCGTGCGAAATCCTGAAGGAGTGTCTCATCTATTTTGCTTTTGCCAAAAAGGAAAAAACTCTTCAACCCGCTTGTTTTCCGGATGAACTCCTTGAAATTTCTTATCTTCTCGGGCGGGGAGACGGACCGGTCGCCGGTTACCTCCTGGACCGGGCAGTATCTCAGGCATTCTCCGCACTGGGCACATGCGTCAAGCTCCAGGAGCTGGCCGCCGGAAAGGCACCTTACAAAAGATTCCTGCTTACTCATAATGCATTATCCTTTGCATCGACCGCTCCCTTTTTTTTGCCTCATACATGGTAAAGGGCGCGGCAAATATATGGGTTGGCAGATAAAGTAAAAGCGCCAGCGCAAGCAGGAAATGCGCGTAAAACGGCGCGCTGCCTGGCATGCTTTCCGGCATTGTCCCCCAAAAAAGCGCCCTTGGATCCAGAGCGAACATCATGAACTCCTTTACCGCCACTACGTTCGGATGAAAATACACGCTCATGAGAAAGCCAAGCGAGCTTATGATGAAAAGCACCGAAAGGAGAAAAACATTATAGGCAAACATCTGCCTGCCCCTGTTTGCGGCCCCTTTAATGATAATTATATATAACAGGGAAAAGGGCATTATGTATCCCGCTATCCTTCCCGCCGTCTGCATCTGCCAGATAAACTGCGGCACAGGAGTAAGAAAATATCTCAGGTGCCTTATCAGGACCAAAAAAAAGCTTGCATGGAAAACCCATTCGCCAATCCACAGGACAGGGTTCACCCTGAAAAGTCTTCTCAAAAAGATCACATCCAATACCGCGGCCACGATGTTTTTCCCATATGCTCCCATGGAATGCCCTTGTCCGGGCTTTTCTTCCGAGGGCCCTTTCAGCCATAACGCCAGATGCGCCGCCGTCCTTATCACAAATACAGCATAGACCAGCAGCGCCGTAATTGATAAAAAATAAATCAGTATAGTTCCCACTTTTTGTTATCCCTTTAAATCAGCCCCACATGTCATACTGTCCTGAGTCAATAATCCTTTCCATATGTATCCGAGAAATTTCCCCGGACTCCGTAGTACGTCATGTCCGAGTGCCTTAATCGGGCATCCAATTTTACGTTTTTTTTAAATCGATTCCCGCCTGCGCGGGAATGACGTCAACTGCTTCCTCCTGTAATGTTTTAAATAATTAATTTAACGAATTTTCAACTCACCAAACTTGTAATATTTACATCCCCGTATTTTTTCCGCCCTTCATTTCTCAAATTTAATGGTTATATCCCTTGGAAGCGCCAATCCCGCCTCCGCCTCCACCGCCTTGATTATACCGCCCGGCACCGGGCAGGTCACGTGCTTCAAATGCCTGGCCGCGGCCTTGTACACCGGGTTGTTCAGGAAATTCGTGAAAACCGTGGTCATCACATCCAGGGTCGCTATTTCCTCCGCCAATTTTTGCAGCATCTCGCACTGGCTTTCCAGGCGGACAGATACTTTCTTTTGCTCGCCTTTTTCAGCCACCACCGTGCAGGCAAACCCGCATGCGCCTGATACTACCGTAAGCTTCGTCATGCTTTTAACCGCTTTCATCCTTTTATGACAACATGGGGAGATTCTTTTTCGATCAGTTTTTTCAGATTGGGGAAGCTGTCTTTCATATGCGGCAGGTGCATTGCCTGCATGAACTCCTTCTCGAACGCGGGCTCAACGGCGATCTCCACGAACTCCACCCACCTGGCCTTTTCTTCAGCCTCTCCCCTCTTTGTCAGGCTCACAAGCGCCATTCTCGCGCCGTCTCCGGCCGCATTTCCCACGGCATAGACATTGTCGATATCGCAGTCCGGGAACATCCCCAGGGTCATCGCGGACTCCTTGTCTATAAAGCTGCCGAATGCCCCGGCCAGCATGACCTTATCGAGCTTCTCCAGCCCCATCCTGCGCATCATGAGCTTGGCGCCCGCGTATAACGCCCCTTTTGCAAGCTGAAGGGCCCGGACATCCCCCTGGGTAATGGTTATATCGCCCCCGATGGAGGTCTCCCTGGCCCACGCCAGGACGTACTCCGGTTTACCTTCGTGGTCCTTTCTTACCCTTGGGCTCTCCACGTTCATATCGAACCTGCCGGATTTATCTATGATGCCGGCCCTGTACATCCATGCAATCGCGTCTATGATGCCAGAGCCGCATATGCCCTTTGCGTCTATTTTCTCAAGATTAATGTGCCATTCCTCTTTGCCGATAACCTTATAAAGCGGCTCTTTCGTGGCCGGGTCTATCTTCACCTTTTCTATGGCTCCGGGGGCGGCGCGCATTCCCATTTTTATCTGCGCCCCCTCGAAAGCCGGCCCCGTAGCGCATGATGTCGAGCAAACCCTGTCCTTGTTTCCAAGCAGGAGTTCGCCGTTTGTCCCGATATCAATAATAAGTACTTTTTCTTCCATATTGTAGGGCTCCATGGCTATGAGGACGCCCACGTTGTCGGCCCCGACAAACCCGGCCTCTATGGGCAGGACGTAGATATAGGAGCCCGGATTTATTCTTATTCCCAGGTCCCTTGCCTTAATGTCCAGCCCGTGCTGGATGGCCGGAATGAAGGGGGAGCGCCCTATATGCTCCGGATTGAACCCAAGCAATATGTGGTGCATGGCGGTGTTGAAAACTATCGTCATATCGACTATGGCCTCGCCCCCGCCCGGGGCCTCGGCGCTGAGCGCTTTTGTAATATTTGATATTATCTCGTTCAGTCCATCTATTATCGCCTTCTGCATCCTGCCCACTCCATCCGGGTTTGTCATGGCGTATGTGATACGGGACATGACGTCCTCGCCGTAGGGGACCTGCGGGTTCATCATGGATTCCGTCGCCATGACTTTACCGGTTGCAAGGTCGGTAAGATAGCCGACGACGGTGGTAGTGCCTACGTCAACGGCAAGCCCGTATGAGGCCTCTATGAAGCCTGGCTCCACCTTTATTATTTCGCGGCCCTTCCATACGGAAACGGTCACGCCCCAGTTGCCTTTCCTGATGGTGTCCTGGAGGTCCTTAAGTACCGGAAAATCCATGGACAGCCCGCTCAGCCCGTAATTTTTTTCAAGGGCCGCCAAAAGCTTTTCCAGGTCTCCCTTGATAACTTCATGAAGCGAGGGTTTTTCGAGTTCGACAAAATACTTTTTTACGGCGGGCTCCACCCGGATATTAAGTTCCTTTGCCGCTTTCCTGACTATCTGCTTGCCCGCCCTGGATTTCTCCGGCACGAAAATCTTTACATCCCCAAGCGCGCGGGCCGCGCAGGCCAGCCTCATGCCAGGCCCGTCCGAGGGTTTCAGAAATTTCCTCTCTACCTCGGTCAACTGGGAAAGGTGCTCCATCCTGGAGTCCATCGAATCTTTTTCGAAAAAACCTTCCTCAACCCGCACCTTGCATTTACCGCATGTGCCCTTGCCCCCGCATATAGATTCTATATCCACACCCAGGTTCCTGGCGGCATCCAGCAGGTCTGTGCCGTCGGCCACCTCGCCCCTCCTGCCGGAAGGCTGAAAAATGACCCTGTGCTTCTTCATCCCCGTTTCCTCCAATATAAAAATTTATATAGAAAATAAAAAAATTAGTGAATTTGCTGTTTTGTTTTATCCGTATTCTTCCTGCCGTACGGACAGATGTTTATGCAAAGTCCGCAGTTCGGCTTTCCTTTTGTGGCCCTGGCGCGGCCTTTATGCGCGGCGCATATTTTCGTTCTCACCAGCTCCACATACGGCTTGTTTTGCGACCAGTCGTTTCCGGCAATGGCCCGCGAAGGGCAAAAATCAATGCAAAGAGTGCATTCACCGCATTGGCTCCGCTTAACCGGGGTCCCTGGCTCAAGAGGGGCATCGGTGAGAACTGTGGCCAGTGTTAGCCGTGGCCCGTATTCAGGGTTTATGAGAAGCCCGTTTCTGCCTATCCAGCCCATGCCTGCCAGTGTGGCCGCCATTTTATGCGTGAACAGGGGATAGAGCCTTGATGCAAAGGTTTTTGTTTTTTTGTCCACCACCCTGTCTGAATCCGGTGGTATGCAAAAATATCTGAACCCCTCCTGCTTGAGCAGGACGGCCGCCCTCTTTTGAAGGGCCATCAGCAATTTCACCGTCTCTTCGTTCAAGTTTTTGACCACCCCTATTGAAATAGCGGCCTCCAGATGCGAGATCTCCCCGTTTGCCACGCCCTTTACGCAGGCGAAACCCACCATCGCGGCACCCGCCGCCAGGAGGTTCTTTTTTAACCCGGTCCCCATATTTTTGTCCTCTTCTTCGGGGAAGCGGACCTGCAAAATTTTTTTAACCGCGCTCATCACAAAAAATCCGCTTACCCTTTCTTTTTTGCTTCCGCCTCTTCCTTCAGCTTCTTAAGGGAACTAACCATGTTTATTGCGTCCTTCAAGGCGTTATTTGCGTCCTTCGCATAACCGTCCGCGCCCCATTTGTCGGCTATATCGGAAGAAACAGGCGCGCCGCCTATCATTATTTTTACATTGGGGTTTTTGGTCCGCAGGTCGTCTATGACCTTTTTCATTCCCATCATTGTGGTTGTCATCATCGCTGAGAGGCAGACGAGGTCGGAATCCGTCCTCAGTTGTTCCTCCACGAATTTATCCAGGGGGACGTCCCTTCCAAGGTCGTACACGGTGAACCCGGCCACATCGAACATCATCTTGACTATGTTTTTCCCGATGTCGTGCACGTCTCCCTCAACGGTGCCTATGACCACCGAGCCTTTCACCCCCAGGTCAAGCTGTTTCACATGGGGTTTCAAGATGTCGAGCCCCGCATAGAGCGCATCGGCAGACATTAGCAGCTCCGGCACGAAGTACTCCTGCGCCTCGAAAAGCCTGCCCACCTCCTCCATCCCGCTTACCAGCCCGTTGAAGATCGCGTCGTTTGCGTCCATCCCGATATCCAGGGCCTCATTTGAGGCCTCCTTGGCCCCGTCCTCATCATACTGGATGACTGCGTTTTTGAGCCTGTCCAAGAGTTCTTGTCTTTTTTCAGCCGTTACCATTTTTTTGCCTTACCTCCTGTAATTTATAACTTCATCCATCATTGCTTTTATATTTTCTATGGGCACAGTGGGCCAGATATCGCAGCCCGGCCATACCGCGTCCACCCCGTCATCCATGCATTTTCTGATGACCTGGCGGACATTGGCCTGGGAGCCTGCCACAAGCACATTGTAGGGGTCGTAATTTCCGAAGAGAAGCGCGTTTCCTATCTTCTTTCTGGTCTCGGCCACATCGTTTTTCTGGTCCACGCTGATGGCGGTAGCTCCTGATTCGACCATGAAAGGGGCTATGTCGTTTGTCTTTCCGCATATATGAAGGACTGTGTTTGTCTTCAGCTGCCCGAATATTTTCTTGAGATATGGGAGAATAAGATTTTTAAAAACCCGTGGGCTAAGCACATCGGAGGTGGCCCCCATCTCCCTTACCGTTATGTAGTCGGCCCCGGCCGCCTCGAACTCCTTTGCGCAAAGCACGATCGCATCGGCCAGAATATCGAGCAGGCCGCCCACCTTGTCAGGCTTCTTGAACGACAGTTTCAGAAGATCGTTCAGCTCCATTATCTGGCCGGCCAGTGTAAAGGGCCCAAGCACATAAGTGCCCACGGCCACTTCGCCTCCGATATCTGCCTTGACCAGCCCAATGGCCTCTTTCACAAGCGGTATCCTTCCCCTTTTCGTAAAGTCCTGGGGGATGCTTATGCCCATCTCATCTTCGTTATGGATGATCTTCTTTTTTATCGTGGGGTACAGTATGTCATCCAGATGGGCGTAGACGTTTATCTCGCACCCCAGCGCTTCAGCCTCCACGCAGAGGTCGAACGGGACGACACCGCACTCGAAACCCGAGAGCTTGTAAGTGGCTGCCGCCACATCCGCCATCATCTTTGCGTTTGAATGGATGGCGGCGAATTTGTACCCCAGCTTCCCAAGCCCTTCGGTGGTCGCATTGCCCATGCCGCTGAAGCAAGGGGGCCTGTCCACTTTTTCTCCTGCGAATAGTCTCAGGATCCTCTCTTTTGGCGTCATCGTCCTCGTCTCTGCCATCTGCTTTCTCCCTTTCTATCTCTAAAAAATTATTTGAATTTATTTTTTTATTTTTTGTTTTCTTATTTTTTTATTTTCTGGCCTCTCCGGACATGAGCTTCTGAATGAAATCCGGGAAGAATTTCCTTATCGGCAGGTCCTCGTTAGGCGCGATAGTGCCGGTCTCCGCATATACAAGCGTGGAAAGCAGGATATGCGAGGTGGCCACCGCAGGGAATATCCTTGGCGCGGTCACGATGGGCCCGTAAAAATTGAAATCGCTCCAAAGGACCGAGGACATGCCCTGGGCCACGGCGTCCATCGCCCTGAACCCTTCGATCCCCCAGAGATCCTTGGACTGTTTCCACATATGGGTGCCGTTTGAGTATGCGCCCCCGCAGGGCAGCCCGAATTTCTCCTTAATAAGCCTGTTGGCCACAAGAGACAGCGAGGTGGCAGGCAGGTTCATGACGGAGGTGTCCACTATGACCGTATCGAAACTGTCCGCTCCCTGGGAGAGAATGGACTCAAGCGATCTCAGCCTGCCTGCCGGGGTCTGGTCCTTGTCATCGAATGCCTGCACGACGACATGCCTGATGCCCAGGTCCTTCAGCCTGCCGACCTGCCCTTTTATGTCCTTGTCCCACGGGGTGATGCTGTTATACAGGAATTTATCCTGAACGCCCAGTTTGGCGATATATTCAGTTGCCTTGGCCCTTTTACCGGCCTCCCACATATCGATGCCAAACGGCATGGATGAGGTCTCAAGAAAAAAATCTATGTATATCTGCGCCTCTTCGGGGGTATTGGCCACCATTGCGACCATACCCGGGATCCCGGTGGAGCGTGTTAGCTCCTCCTGTTTTTCGATAAGCTCTTTTGCCCTCAGTCTGTCGAAATTGCCTTTTCTGTCCGTCAATATCCTGTCCTTGTTATGGAACATGGATGCAATGAGAACGGGCGGGTTATCGCCGGGATTTCCCCCTATACGGATGCCTCCTATTTGAAACACCTTCTGCGCCGCTTCTAACCCGAACATTTTTACGCTCCCCCTGAAAAATTATTTCGCTATCCCCGGAGAGGGCGGGCCTTCCGGTGCACGCCAGCAAGGCCCGCTATCCACCTTTTCTCCGGTTGAAAAGTGTTTTAAACACACCCCGTGTTTAAAACACCCCGTGATCGAATTTGGGCTGGGGCAGGTACTCCCATTTCTCGCCCTTCCTGTACTTGGCTTCGATATCCAGGCACTTAAGGGCGTATTCGAAGGCATACGGTATGCCGGGTCCGCCGGGGACAAACCCGGCCAGTATCATGCCAACCGATGCGGCTTCGAATATCTCGCCTGTCGTTGCGCCCGCGTTTATCGCTGGAACTACATGGATGATGCACCTGGGGGAGCAGTAGCTGACCCCTCCGGCCATGAACATCAGTTCCTTGTGTTTCCTTGAGAGGGCGCCGTCGCCGAAAATGGAGTTATAGAAATCGGCAAAGGTCCTGCCCGGCTCCGGGGTGACGGTGTTTATTATCTGGAACATCCTGGGGACAAACCCGCATTTCTGCTTCATGTACTCGTTTACTTCTTCGACTGTCATTGTTTTCTGCTCTGACATTTTTTCTCCTCTTTTCTCCGGTTTTCTACTGGAAAAATTTTTTTCCTGTTTACCTCCCACGTTAAGCCCCCTCTTCACCTCCTTCCAGAATAAAAAAGATTTTTCTTTTCCCCTTCATAATTTCCATTCCCTTGCCACCTGAATGAATTTTTGAATGTTCTCATACGGCACTGTGGGCGGGATGTCGCAGCCCGGCATAAGGACAAAACCGCCGTCAACACCGGCGTTCCGGATGATCTCCCTGCACGAAGACTCCACATCCTGCACACTGCCGTTGAGCATTATCTTTACCGGGTCCACGTTGCCCCCGAAACACATCTTGCCGTGGAGCAGTTCTCTGGCTTTTATGATGTCGGTTTTGTGGTCCAGGCTGATGCAGCTTGCCCCGGTGGCCGGAAAAAGGTCGAGCCGGTCGGTCGTGTTGCCGCAGATATGCAGGAGCGTATGGGCGCCTTTTGCCCTGGCCCAATCGGTGAATTTTTTTAGATAAGGCAGGGCAAACCGCTCAAACTGTTTTTTTGAGATAAGGTCTCCGGATGCGGTGGGGTCGGAAAGAGTCACAACCTCCAGCGTCCCGTCATCCAGCAGCGGCTCAAAAACCCGCATGAGCAGGCTGGTCGCAAAATCCACGACCTTCTCGACAAAGGCCGGTTTTTTGAAAGTGGCCTTCATCATCGTTTCCTCGCCCACAAGCCTGGCGCCCAGGGTAAAAGGCCCCCAGGCGGTAAGGGTCATTACATAGTTGTTCCCTATTTTTGCGTTGGCCAGCTTGGCGGCCTTTCTCGTGGTCTCTATCATCCTGTCGTTATCGATCCTGCTTATGTCCAGTTTCAGGAGGTCTTCCTCTGTGGCAATCAGGGAGGCTTCAAGATCCGGAGCGCCTATTTCCCTGAACTTTATTGAACCGCCCAGGGCCGCGGCATGGCAGTTGTTATACCCGGAGCCCGCATAAACGATGTCGCAAAGTAGTTTGTCCGACATGGTCACAAGCATATCGGACATCCTGACAGCGTCTTCCGAAAGCTCCTTAAAAGTAGTGCCGTAGTTCCTTATGCTCCACATGCCCGCCCCGAACAGTGTGGCCGGCACCCTGTCTGCCTTGCCGCCCTCGAACGCCTTCAAGATCGTCTCCCTTGGTGTCATGCCGCCCCTTTCACTTTTTTACTTTTTTTGCTTCTTTGCTTTTTATTTTTTTGTAATAAAATTCCACTTTCCCGCCCCTCATCCGGATATGGCGTGGGCGGCATGGACGGCCTCTTTGAATTCCTCGAGATCGACCGGCGCTTCGATGCTCAGCGCCCCGCCGTACGCCTTGCCTACAACTATCACGGGAAGACCAGGGGAAACGGACTCCATTATCCTGACGGCATCCGCAGTGGAAAGCCCGAAAGGCCCTGGTTCGATCACAACGGACCCGTATTCTTTCTCTGTAATCATCTGCATGGCAAGGATCAGGCGGTCTGCCATGTCCACCTGGTATCCTTCCTGCCGTAGCAGCCCATAAAGACTTTTGGCCAGAACAGGATCATTAATGCAGAAAAGTACATCTTTCATACATAAGATAAGTGCAACATGCATGCCACAGGCATAGCGGCCCTGAAAGGGCTTGTTTACGCCGTTTCCTGGGATTGAGGGATGGAAAGGGGAAAAAGACTTGAGGAAAAATTACCTGCCGACGGGGAAAATTACCCCACCACCTAAATGAAAATTTGTTTTAAATATTTTAATTTTCAAGGCGTCCCTTGATCGCTTCCAGAACCTATCTCAAAATTGGTTTCGAAGCGAAAGAGAGCGGAA
>JAKAEG010000096.1 GCA_021819985.1 Nitrospirota bacterium
ATTTGCCAGGCCCCGTCCCAATCCACGGATCCACGCTCTGCCGGCAAAGTCAGCCCGGCCTCGCCCATTAATGTTTTAAGAGCGCTGACAAGTTCCTCCGGTGGCGCAAGCTCAAGTAAAACTTCCTTTACACGGTGAAGCTGTTCAACGCCTTTTGATGTTCCGGTTTCAAGCCTTTGAAGAAGTCCTTCATATTGCGAGGCGGCCTGTTTATTTGCTTCATCCGAGAGTGTCTTCTCAAAGACCCCAAACGGCAGGGCAACCGAGTGCGGCATCTTTATCCACGAAGGCAGCCTGTCACGCACCGTCTTCAGGTTATTCGATTTGTATCCAACTGTATGCGCGGTGAAATCCTTCATCGCTATGGCATAAGCCGTAAAGCCATGCCTTACCAGGGCGGCATGCACGGGCCTTGTTCGCACGGGTGATATTTTTTCTTCTTCAAGGGCCCCTTTAAAGGAGACATTATTTGTGCCATGAGTCTCTATCGCCAGCATAAGGCCCTTGTAAGATTTCAGTTCCTCCAGCATCCCCGGATTAAAACAGGTGGCAAAGACCACGCCCGAATTCCTGGCCCTTATCGCCAGGTGTGAAAGGCTGTCTACGATGGAAGGGGTTATGATGGCGGAAACCCAGCCTGGAATCTCCTCATCTCCGGAGACAGAGTTCGAGATAACGACCCCTGGCATCGGGAAATCTTTCCCCTGTATGGTCCTGAGGGCATCTGTGATGATTACCTCTCCCACACCTTTCCCCCTGCTTATGATCTGCCAATCTCCAAGCTCCGCGTTTTTCCTCAGTACCGGGTCGATCGCGTGCAGGAGCAGGGAGAGCGCAAATGCCGGACGGCCGCGAAGGACCTCTTCGGTAAACAGGTCAACTGTCCATGGTGAGGCGTGAAACTCCCTGCCCAGATATGCCGCTTTGGGCTGCAGCAGATCCTGATAGCGCTGGGCGAATGAGCCGATTGCGCGCAGCAGCCGCTCCGCGCCGGATTCCGCCAGCAGCGACCATTCCCTATCGGACTCCCTTACGTCATTAAGGAGCCTGTGCCAGAATCTCAGCGAAAAGTGAATTTCATTTTCGGCGTGTGTCAGGGAAAGATTCTCAAGGGAAAACCCTATCGCAAGGACAATCTGCCCGGGGCTGAGTTGGCCCATGCTCCTTTCCACGACCATCCTGACAAAGTCCTCAAGGGCAATATCGAGAAAAAGGAGGTCCCGGATCTTGTGCGCGGGTCCGGCAAAAAACTCTTTGGAAAGCCGGCGCCGGGCTTCCAGCGCTTTTTCAAGCAGGGGCACCACATCATGGCTGTTCTGGCTGGCCCAGATGAAATCCACCAGGGACTGCATCCCGGTATCCAGCAGATGTCTTGCGTTCAGCATGGCAACGCCCAGATCGGCGCCTGCATGGACCTCTTTCAGAATACCCAGGAAGTGCTCGAAATCCCTGATAAGGGCGTCCTTCAGATGCGGGATGAAATCAGGGCCGGTCGTTACCGGTCTTTCATAGCTCCTGAGGCGCTCCCTTGTCACGCCGCCCGCCTCAAGCGTTTGATAGAAGCGGCCCAGGTCTCCATTGGAACGTAGAAATTCCAGGTACGCCTCGCAGATTATCACGTCGTCTGGTGTTGTGTTATTGTGCAGTTTCTGGTGCCATTCTTCTGTGAAATGGCCCGACACCTCTTTTATATGATGGCGGTGCATGATATTGAGCACCTCGTCCCGGACGCGCTGGGCGTTGCTGCCCCTTCCGAGGGTGGTTAGTATAAGCCTTATTATCTCGCGCCCTTCTGTAGCAGACTCGATATACCTGGCGGCAAGTTTAAGTGTGAGCCGGTCCATGGCGTGTCCCAGCTCGCGCGGCTTGGTATTATAGTTTCTCTGCCAGTCCAGCTGTCTCAAAGCCGAAAAACGAAGCCAGACGTAAATCATCGAAAGGCCTTCGAGGTCGTCCCTTCCTATCTTGTCAAGCAATTCGTAACACAGGTCGAACCGGTGCATGAGGGTCCATCCATGCCTTCCCATCTCTTTATCAATGATCTCGCGCGCAATCGAATCTGCACTGGAAACAAGCGGAGCGGCCGCAACTTCTATGGGCGGGGGCGGAATCTCAATTCGGTAATCGCGTCCGTGATTGTTGTCCCAGCGCCCTTCACCAGGGAAAAACAGCACGAAATTAAGCCATCGGACATTCACCGGCTTTTCGAACTCTATGGTTATTGTCCTTCCATTTTTTCCATTGAAAGGGGTCTGTACAGCGGAGGAATCGAAAGCCCGGCTCCCCTCGGGCCAGAAGCTGCGGGGCGGCATACGCCACGTTTCATGCGGATAATTGCTCACACCCCAATGGAGAACGCACTCCCTTGCCATGTCCGTGGTGAGAGTGATCCCGGTCCTGCCATCAAGCTCATGCACCAAAACAGATATGCGCATGCCTGAAGTTGTCTGGATTTTTTCTTCTCTGATCATGACTGCCTTATTATTGAAATTTTTGTATTGAAAAGGACTTTCCTGGATATAGTTTACTTGAAAAAGCTATTGACTTTAACATGAATCCCTTCTAATTTTTAAATGTAAGGAGGACATATTCAATGGAACCAAAGGGAAGATCACTACTTTCACGCGGATTTAGCAGGCGGGGTTTACTTGCCTCCGGCCTGGTCCTGGCGGCGTCATCCGTTCTGCACTTGCCTGGAACTGCCCAAGCCGAAGCAGGCTTAAAAGAAAAAAAACCTCGTGAATACTCTTATGATGGCAGCACGGATCCTTTTCCTATCCCATGGCTGGACAAAAACGGCAGCCACAACCAGCCGGCCGGCCCCGGCAATGAGCCATCGCTCATTTATCATTTTAAGGGCAAGGTGGCAAGGTGCAGCGATTTCACCGGCATAGGTACGGACAACAAGGGAAACCGGCTGGCTTTCGGAAGCCCAACGACCGACAACGCCATCATGCAGGGCGAATATTTCACGGGACGCGAAGCACGTAAAGGTAGTTTCACCCATTTGTGAGTTACCCTCTTTAAGGGGCAGTTGTCCCATGAAAACCAGGTGCATGATTTCCATCCCCCTGTAAGCTTTTGCGGCCTTTACTGGATGGCCTCCGTTCCGGCGGGGGGCCTCAGGTTCAGCGGCGATGGAAAAACAGCGGTCCTTCAGCTTAATGGCGTGAAGGTAATAGACCAGCCCGCGTGGCCCAAATTCAAGGCCAAGGCGACACCGGCCAGGATGGACATAAAGATAGTATGGAAGGCGACTGATGAGAAGGTAAGTTACAACGACCCTCAAAAACAGTTCAGGGTGGATGGGTACAAGGCTGTGGCCCAGATGGAGGCGTCTATGGAAGTTCCCGAAATTGGATTCTCATGGAAGTCCGACCCGCTTGAGACCTCAAAGGCAAAATTCGCAATAATCGGGGAAGAGACAAACGGGAAGTACTACACCACTTAAACCTCTATTGTGATTTTATCTGTCATTCCCGCGAATGGGGTCCCCGGAAAACCGAAGGTTTTTTGGGGCAGGCAGGCGGGAATCCATTTAAAAACAAGTCAAATTGGATGCCCGATTAATACCTCGGGCATGACGTCTTTAGTGCAATCCGGGTTTTTCAACAGCCTGCTACTGTAAATATGCGGTTTCCTTTCCCGTAATCTGTTAATAAATGAAAATCAAAAAAGGTCAGCGCCCGTTTTTTTACCGGGCGCTGACCTTTTTATTTATTTGCTTCCCGGACTTATTATTTACTTCCTGGCTGCATGGGCGAACATGGCCTTTGCTCCCTCCTGCATTTCCTGGGGTGTCACATCCTTAATATGGGTGGCCAGCCACCAACTGTATCCGAAAGGGTCCTGCACGGTGCCAACCCGGTCTCCCCAGAACATGTCCTGCACAGGCATCCGGCTCTCAGCGCCCGCTTCAATTGCCTTTTGGAAAGCCTGGTCCGCGTTTCCTACGTAAATGTAGAAACTGATGGGGGAGCATCCCATGGTTTCAGCGCTTTTGCAGGGCTGGCCCGGGTTTTCCTCTCCCATCATAATGATGGACTCGCCTATCAGGAGTTCGGCATGCATTATCCCTTTGCCGTCGGGTCCCGGCATGGCATACTTCTCCGTGGCGCCGAAGGCACGCTTGTAGAATTCGATGGCCTTACGCGCATCTTTGAATGTGAACATCGGGGTGACGCTGTGAAATCCTTCCGGTATCGCTTTTGTCATCATTAACGTCCTCCTTTTTTCTTAAAAACTGGTTTATTTCTTTTCTTGCTATCTTCAAGCCTAGCAGATGCTTGAAGGATTTCAAGCCGCGTTTCCGGGATAATGTTTGGTCCTCTCATGATATTCGATTAACCCTCCCACTTGGCATAAGCTTCTGAAAATAGTAAAATAGAAAGATGTGTAAAAACAGGAAAGGCTTCACACTCCTGGAGATACTGGTCGTAGTCTTCATCCTGGGGATCCTGGCCGCCATCGTCGCTCCGAAGATAATGGGGAGGACCGATGAAGCTAAGGTCACAGACGCAAAGGTGCAGATCAAGGACTTTGAAACCGCGCTCAAGCTTTACAAACTGGACAACGGGTCTTATCCCACAACGGAGCAGGGTCTTCAGGCCCTTATAGAGCCGCCCACAGCAGGAGATCCGCCCAAGCATTACAGAGCAGGCGGATACCTTGAGCAGAAGAAAGTTCCCGTCGATCCCTGGAGCAACCCCTATGTATACATCAGCCCTGGCACTCACGGCGATTTTGACCTGAGTTCACTTGGCGCGGATGGGAAACCAGGCGGAGAGGGCTATGACGCGGATATCAACAACTGGGATATGCAGTAAAGGCTTCACGTTCCTAGAACTTGTAGTCGTACTCTTCATTATTTCCCTTTTCTTCACGCTGGCAGTGCCATCGTTCAGGCGGAACTACGCCCAGACGGACGCGCTCAAACTTGCCTCCGTCCTTCGGGAGCTGAACGACTCCTCCATCGCAATGAAGCAGCGTTACGACATCACGTTCGACCTTGACAAGGGCACGATATCCTGGAACGGACCGGAAGGCAAGAGGTCCATGGACGTCAAGGGATTGACCAAAGTGG
Source organism: Nitrospirota bacterium (assembly GCA_021819985.1). GTDB lineage: Bacteria > Nitrospirota > Thermodesulfovibrionia > Thermodesulfovibrionales > JdFR-88 > JAKAEG01. Next base: position 5,084 of record JAKAEG010000096.1, read on the forward strand.
AGATCCCCTCCAGAGGGGCGCTTACGGACGGGTCTCTGCAAGTGTTCTTCGGCCCTACCGGCGCACCCGAAAATATCGATGCCTATGTGGAGGGGAAAGGGGGGAACATCTGGAAGGTCTCCCTGAATGAGCTGAGCGGAAGGGTAAAGATAAGCAATGTTGAGAAGAATGGTTAGCAAAAAAACTTATTACAGAAAGAATTCTTTTCCCGCAAACGGAAGCTCAAACGGGTTCTCTCTGCTTGAAGTCCTGATAGCCATCGCCATAGTGGGCATCCTCCTTGTCTCGATCATAAATCTCGTGAATTATCATATATCGGTCATAGACAGGTATCAGACGCTGTCGGTGGCCTCCATGCTGGGAAAAGAAAAACTGAATGAGATGAAGACCGCGCCCAAAAAAGAGGAAGGCAGTTTCCCGGAGCCTTACCAGGACTACACATACAAATCCGACATAGTGAACGGCCCCCTGCCCTTTCTTAACGAACTGGTGCTGACCGTAAGCAAAGGCCGTGACGAAACGGACCTGAAGATGTTCATAAGCAAATGAATACCCAGGCTGAAAGAAAAAAGGGAGGTTTCACGCTCATAGAGGTGCTGCTGGCCACCGCGCTGACCGTCGTTCTGCTTGGCGCGATCTACAGCACGTTCTTTCTGGTCGCAAAGGCCAGGGACGGGGCCAATGATTCTCTCGTCACGCTTTATGAGACCCAAAAGACGATGGACATCCTCAGGCGCGAGGTAGAGGCGATGAGCGGCAACATGATGCTGGTGGACAAGGAATATTTCGGCAAAAAGGGATCGAGCCTTTCTTTCTCCGCGTTCTCGCCAAAGGACGGCGTCCTTTCGAACATAAGCTATTTCGTGAAAGAAAACGGCAATAAGAACACGATAGACCTCATGAAACAGATGCAGGAGCCGGGCGGGGCCGTGGAGAACGCGCCGCTTATTGACGACGTCCAGGAGTTTTCGGTACAGGCAAATTCCGGTGGGAAATGGGTGGGCACTTTGCAGGCGCCCAACCCTCCCGATAACGTGCGCGTGTCGCTGAAATTCCTGTTCAAGGGCCAGCCGTTCACCATCGAGGAGACCATAACGCCCAGAGTGGGAAAGATGCTGTGAAAATAATGAAAAACCTCACCCAAAAAAATTCTCCTGCTTCGCAAAACGGGGGTTTTGTCCTGGTGCTTGTCCTTCTGGTGCTTGCCGCGATATTGGCCCTGGCGGTGGATTTTGCCTATGGCGTATACGTAAATATAAGCGGTCTGCATAACTTAAACACGCTCCAGTATCTATCAGTGGAAGGGTCTTCCCTGATAGATAGCTCCTCCAATGTTTTTCTCCAGGCGCTGTCTTCGGGCAATATCCCCCTGAACGGACAGGCGATGAATATCCCGGTAGACGACGGCACAATGGTCAATTTCCTGGCTGAGGATGAGAACGCAAAATTCAATCTGAACTCCGTAGTCCAGCCTAATGGGGACCTGAACCAGGACGCTTACAAGTCTTTCAAAAGGCTCCTGACGGCCCTCAAGCTGGACACGGGGATAGCGGACAAGGTGGCCTACTGGATCAATCCGGCCTCTGCACCCCAGGGGGCGTCCGGGAATGAAAAGTATGTGAAAAAGGGACCTCTCGCCAGCACGGAAGAGCTGAGATTGTTTATCGACGAGGCCTCTTATGATACACTTAAAAATTACGTGACCGTGTACAGCGATGGATTGATAAACATAAATACCGCGCAGGCCCCGGTGCTGATGAGCCTTTCTGACCAAATGACCCCGGACCTGGCGGACCGTGTGATAGAAAGAAGAAAACTTGAGCCGTTCAAGAACATAGGCGAGCTTTCATTGGTTGCGGGTTTTGAAAAAATGGGTATGGCGCTTACGCCTGAAATTACGGTAACAAGCTCCGCGATAAGGATCACGGCGAGCGCGCAGAGAGAGGGCCTGGACAGGACCGTGGAATGCGTTATGGACCCCTCAGGCAAAGTCTTCTTCTGGAGAGAGAGTTAAAAGAAAAAATATATGAAGGCTTTTTTCGATCTAAGGGACGCAAAAGGAGGCGCGGTTTACGTCTTTGACGGAAAGACAGCGCCCGCATACACCATAGCCTTTACCCTCGATGAAACCGGGAAATTCGTATTTAAGGAAACGCTTCCAGCATTTGAAGATGTCTGGCTGGGCCTGCCCCTTTCAATGCTCGGTTTCAGGCTCCTGGAATTTCCATTCACCGGGCTGGAAAAGATACGCCATGCCCTGCCTTTCGAGCTGGAAGGCATGGTCCTCAAGGGACTCAATGAGATAGTCTGGGACGTCATTATGGTGGGCGATCATCCCGGCGAAACGGGAGGCCCCCAGAAGGCGCTTGCGGTCTACACGGAAAAAAAGACCCTGAGTGCCCTGTTAAATTCATTAAAAGAGGCGGTAGTTGAACCATCCGTGGTCACCTCCATCGAACTGGCCGGTCTTGCCAACGGCAGTTTCCCCGATATTTCAGAGGCGCTCCTTACCCCTCCCCCATCAGGCCCGGAGGAAAGGGCCGCACTGGCCCATGCGGAGCTGTCCAGGCCCAGGCCGTCAATAAACTTAAGGGCGGGCGAACTTCAGTTCACGAAACCGCGTGAGGAACTGGGACGGCGCATTAAGACCGCTTTCATTCTTGCCGGGCTTCTGCTGATCGCGTTCTCTTTAAGAAGCCTGGTGGGAATATATTTCCTGAACAAACAGACCGGGGCCATCGAAACGCAGATGAGCAGGTCCGTCTCAAAAATGATCGCCGGCCATGGGACCGGAAATCTCCAGGTTTCTCTTATGGAACTCGAAGGGAGCCTGGCGGAACTCAGACGGGAAAAAGCAGGGTTCGGCGGGGTGCCGGCTCTTGAAGAGCTGAAAAAGCTCTCGCTTGCAAAGGCCGGAGGCGTGGTGATAAGGGAGATATCGATGAACGGCAGCGGCATGATAATAAAGGGAGAAGCGCACGCGCTTTCCGATGTAGAGGCGGAAAAGAACGCCGTCAGGCGGGATTTCAGCCAGGTGAACGTGCTTGAGACCAGAAACCAGGGCAGCACGGTGCTTTTCACTTTGAGCGTGAAGATATGAATTTTTCGGTAAGGCAGTACTTCGACAACCTGAATGAAAAGCTCAGTGAGCTTCCCAATGCTGCAAAGGAATTTTTTGAGGACCGCGGGCAAAGAAAAGAACTGGTTATCCCGGTTGCCATTATCTGCGCCCTTGCCGTTCTTTCTTTTTCCCTTTGGCTGGCCAGTGGGGCGGCCTCGCGGAGACTTGCGGATGACAAGAAAACGGCGGCCCGGGTTGAGACGGTAAGCCGCGAGTACAACTCGCTCAAGGACCAGGTCGATGAGTTCAGAAGACGCGCGGGATTGAGCCCCCGGCAAGGCATAATCTATGCTCTTGACGGACTCTTTACCAGCACGGGGCTTAAATCCAAGGTGTCCACCGTAAACCCGCTCGAAACAAAGACCATGGACGGGTTTACATCCGAACAGGCGGAGGTCACGCTAAAAAAGCTGGACCTGAACGAGACGGTAAACCTGCTGTACAGGATAGAGAACGCCCCGATGCTTCTGACCGTGAAGGAGGCCGATTTCAGGAACTCTTTTTCCGCTCCTGCCCTGGACATAAGGCTTGTGCTTGCCCTTACGAGGGCCAGGTAACATCAAAGACCGGGCCTGCTTGGGATGGACAGGATTGAATTAGATTTTGTCGCGAAAAGCGGACCAGGGAGATGTTGGGTTACGCTCCGGGGAACAGACCTCTCCGCTAACCCAACCTACATTAAATTATAAAAAACATGAAACGGATGGTTAAAATAAGTGTAGGTCGGGTTAGCGCGCAGTGCGTAACCCGACAATTCCTTTTTACTAATTAAATGAAAAAAATAAAAATAGCAGCTGTCGTTATCGCCGTGATGGTCCTGCTTCCGATGCTCCTCTGGTATGCCGCCGTGCCGGATTCGGCTGTGCAGGACCTGCTGACAGCCCGGCCGTTGGGCCCCGGCCTGACCGTTGAGGCGGCAAACCTTCACAAAGGGGTTTTCTTCAGTTTCAAAGCGGATTCCATAAGCGCCGTAAGCAGAGGGAAAGAGGCCCTGGTCTTTAGTGATGTGCACGGGCGGATAGACCCGCTGGCCATCTTTCTATTTCATCTGCATGTGCCCTTCCGGGCAAAGCTGGCCCAAGGCACGGTAAAAGGCGCATTCGATTACGGTCTGTTTTCCGGAAAAAAGAACCTGCAGGTCCGGTTTGACAGTGTGCAGATATCTGACCTGCCCCCTATCAAAAGATCGGTTTCCGGGGTCCTTAACGCAAACCTGTCATTCAGCGGTGGCATTGGGAATTTCCTTTTCACCCTGCAAGGGCTGTCCAATTTCCCTTATGGGTTCAGGTCCGCAAACGGGGTGATCGGAATAAAAAGCCCGGAGGTCAGCATAAGATCTGTCTCACTGGAGGCGCCGGACACTTACGCAAAAGTTAAGGGCAGCGGGAACCTGGAAGACGGCTCCTACAACCTTACCCTTGAGATCACGAAAAATCTTCAGGTCACGAATCAGGGCGAAAACGCGGGACCCGCGTTAAACATGTTCGAAAAATCTCCAGGCTACTACGTTATCCCCCTGTCCGGCAGACTACAGCAATTCCTTTAACCGATTATTTCTTCTGGCCAGCTATTACCCCCGTTTTTAAAGCCGTTTTAATTTTCAAGATAAGAAAAAACCTTGCAATGGCTGCCGCGATGTGCAATGCTCTGTCAAATAGAGGGAAATCCTTTCTGGCCTCTTTCATCAAGGCATTTTTTGCGCATCAATATTTGGAATTCCGGCGCTTTCGAAGTTTAAGATTTAATTTGAATTTATTTTATTAAAATTCCGGCAAGGGGGCACAGGCGGCTTACAAAAAAACGTAAGCTGAAATTCA
>JAKAEG010000097.1 GCA_021819985.1 Nitrospirota bacterium
GAATGAAGAACAAAGGACGAAATCGATAAATACTATTATGAGACCGTTAATAAGTGCGCCAAGTGATGAAAAAAAATTCGCTAAAAAACCGCAAAAAATCCCTTTCATGCAACCACGCCGGGGAAAAAATCATCAAATGAGCCGGCCGTCAAATTGGCTGATCACCGGGGGGTGCGGGTTCATAGGCACAAGCCTTATCGGCCATATTCAGAAAACACGGCCGGGTGACAGGATCAGGGTTTTGGATAACCTGAGCACAGGCGGGCGCGAAGATTTGTCTGAAGTATGCGGTTATATTGAGATGCCGCGGACCACCTATGGCCTCGCGGGGGTAAATCCGGTTGAACTGCTGGCCGGAGACATCAGAAATTATGAAACCTGTGAGGGGGCCTGCAAAGGTATGGATATGGTGGCGCATCTGGCCGCCAATACAGGTGTCGGCCCTTCCGTTTCGGACCCGAGGGCGGACATGGAATCAAATGTAATAGGGATTTTTAACATGCTTGAGGCCTCGCGCCGGACGGGTGTGGGAAAATTCATTTTCGCATCCTCCTGCGCGCCTGTTGGCGAGACCGAGCCGCCTATAACCGAGAGCAAGCCGCCAAAGCCGGTGTCGCCCTATGGCGCCAGCAAACTGGCCGGAGAGGGTTACTGCTCGGCTTATTACCGTACCTATGGCCTCAAGACCGTGTCCTTGCGGTTTGGCAACGTTTATGGGCCGAGGTCAAAAAACAAAAGCAGCGCGGTCGCCAGGTTCTTTAAACTCGCATTGAAGGGCGGACCCATGGAGATCTACGGCGACGGCAATCAGACCAGGGATTTCATTTATATAGACGACCTGATCCAGGCCATAATGCTTTCGGCTGAAGCAGATCTGGGTGGAGAGGTCTTCCAGATAGCCACTTGCAGGGAGACCACGGTAAACGAGATAGCGGAGAAAATAAAGGCCATGGTAGAGGGCGAGACAGGCAGGAAAGTGGAAATCCTCCGCTCGGGCCCCAGGCAGGGGGATGTGAGGAGAAACTACTCCGATATCTCCAAGGCGACTAATATGCTTGGTTATGCGCCGGTTTTCGGTCTGGAAGACGGATTGAGAGAGACCTTTCAATATTTCAAAAATCAGAAACCGCAATAAATAGGCAGAAATGATAAATACGAAATCCCGGCATAACGCATATTCTCTGGAAGATAGCCATCTATTTGATCGGGAACTCCCTTTTTGAGAACATTGCTGCTCCTGATATTCAATTCCGGGCTGGCCTGGCAGAAGGCCGCCGATCCAAAATCTTCTTCCCGTTTTTCATGGGACTGTTTCTGACACAGGTGGTGTACGGCTCCTTTTACCCTAATGCAACGTTAGGATTTGCTTACCGATTTAAAAAATTTCTTCAGTCCGAATAGGAGGGCGAAAACTTATGAAGATCATGGTCTTGGGAGGGGATGGTTTTTGCGGATGGCCGACTGCTCTTTATCTTTCCAGCCGCGGGCATGATGTGCTCATAGTTGACAACCTGTCGCGGAGGGACATAGATAACGAACTGGGATGCGGCTCTCTTACTCCGATCTCCCCTGTAATGACAAGGCTTGCGGCATGGAAGGAGCTTACCGGCTTTTCGATACGGTTTGTCAATCTGGATGCCGCCCTGGAATACGACCGTCTCCTGGCCCTTATAAATGAATACACGCCCGAGGTGGCCGTGCATTTTGCCGAGCAGAGGTCCGCCCCTTATTCAATGAAATCGTCAAAACAAAAACGGTACACCGTAAACAACAATCTGAATGGCACACATAACCTGCTTTGCGCAATCAGCGAATCGGGGCACGACATCCACGTGGTGCACCTGGGCACAATGGGTGTTTACGGGTACGGCACGGCAGGCCTTCAGATACCAGGGGGGTATCTGAAGGTGAAAATGACAGACGAAAAGAAGGATGTCAAAACCAATATAATGTACCCTCCCAGGCCTGGAAGCGTGTATCACTTGACCAAGTGCCAGGATGCCCTCTTGTTCCAGTACTATGCAGGAAATGATTTTTTGAGGATAACGGACCTCCATCAGGGGATAGTATGGGGCACGAACACAAGCGAGACCGCGCTTGATGAGCGGCTCATTAACCGTTTCGATTACGATGGCGATTATGGGACGGTCTTAAACCGGTTCCTTATGCAGGCCGCTATCGGGCATCCCCTTACCGTCCACGGTACGGGAGGGCAGACCAGAGCTTTCATAAATATTCACGATACGGTGCGGTGCGTCGAACTTGCCGTTTTGAATCCGCCGGTCATAAATGAAGGAGTAAAGATAATAAACCAGATGACCGAGACCCATAAGATAAGAGACCTGGCGAAGATAGTTTCCAGCCTGGCAGGGGCGCCCATACTTTATCTCGAAAACCCCAGGAATGAGGCCGCCGAGAACGATCTTGCAGTTGAAAATAAATATCTGCTGAACCTGGGTTTGAATCCCACTACATTGGAAAAAGGGCGTTTATTAGAGGTTATCGGGATAGCAAAAAAATACGCCGGGCGCTGCGACACTTCAAGGATCATCTGTACATCCAGGTGGCGGAAAGGTGAGATATCCGCAAAACCACAATATATACGAGGATATCAAAAGTATGTTCCGCTTTATGTCCCGGGAGAAGAAACCAAATAAAATCAGAGAAACAAAATAAGAAATGGACGCACTCTTGAAAACGATCTTTTTTTCTCATCTCGCGGGCTTATCGCCTTTTCTCCCCTTTTCTGCTCGCCGCGTTAATGATTGAACTGGACAACCGGGGGGCGATCTTTTACTGGCAGCAGAGGATAGGGCGGGACTCCAGGCCTTCTAAATTATACAAATTCAGGAGCATGGTGTTGAACCTCATGATAATAATGAGAACTCTTTTACGGGCCGTCAGGGAAAAAGGGGGTGATTCTCAATGAAGCCCCGCACCGGCTTTTTTATCTGGGGCCTGGGTGAAAACGCCTTATTTGATCAGCCCTTTTTCTATTAGATACTCTTCAGAGGGTATCTCCACGGAAGTGGCGCCGCCGCCATCGTAATACATAAGCAGCCCGATGTCTATCATCGCTCTCATGGACTTTTTCACGTATTCCGGAATCTCGCCGGTCCCGGCGGAAACCCCTTTTATAATGTCTTTTCCCTTCAGCCTCTTCCTGCCTTTGGCAGCCCGCACGTATTCATATATTTTGTCCTGAAGCTCCGCCTGTTCCATTTTTATTTTTTACCCCCTCAGGTTTCCCATTTTATTCCCTTCGGGAATCGAATGTAAGGAAATCCAGATTTATCGTATTCGCTCGTTGCCCTTCGGGACACGCTCGCTTCCATTTTCATGGCGACCTGTTAAATCAAATCAAAAATATTGAGTACTGTTTCATACTACAAAATATTTTTTCCGGGCAAAATGATCCGGATCATAGTTTTGGGAAAACTGGTGTAGTGCGCCGGAAATCCTCTTACAAAAGAAACGTGTAAGATCTTTATTTGTCATTCCCGAGGCAGTAATCGGGAATCCATTTTAAATTAAATTAAATCAAATCAAAAACGTCAAATTGGATGCCCGATTAAGACATTCGGGCATGACGTCCTCCAGGATTAAGAAAACTTGCTTGGATTGATATGGTGAAACGGATTAATGACTCAGGAAACTGGTTTCGACGAAAAGGATTTCTTGTGGCAATAGGATGCGCGGAAAATTGAAAAATGCCGCTGGGGGGACTGCCAAGGCCAAAAAAATCAAAAAAATAAAAAAACTATTTCACCAGCTGGTTCATCTCGAAGATGGGCAGGAGCACCGCAAGCACTATGAAACCCACGATCCCGCCCATAATGAGTATCATCGAGGGCTCAAGCAAGGCCAGGGACCTGTCGAGCCGCCTTTTGAAATCCTCATCATAGGAGGCGGCGGCCTTTTTTATGGCCTGGCCCAATTGGCCGCTCTTCTGGCCTGTGGCAAGCAACTGGGTAAACACATGGGGAAAACCGTGCAGGGCCTGGGACAGCTCCGCTCCTTCCGAAAGCCTCTGCCTGGCCTCCCGCACCTCGTGTTCTATATGCAGGTTGCCGCTTGAAGGCCCGGAGAGTTCAAGCGCCTTAAGGACCGGAAGCCCGCCGTCAAGCAGAAACCCCAGCGCCCGCGTGAACCTGCTTAAATAGAGGCTTCTCAGGAGTTTTGATTTTAAGAGCATACCGTCTATTTTTACCCGGTTTTTCCTGTAATAGGACCTGAACCAGTAACCCGCTATTATTACCACCAGGAACAACGCCCACCAGTAGTTTATAAAAATCCCGCTTATGAACATCAGCAGCTTGGTCGCAAGCGGAAGGGCCTTTCCCGAATCACTGAAAATTTTCGTGATCTTCGGCATGACGAAGGCAAAGATAAAAGAGAGTATGACCGTGCCCACCAGCACCATGAAGGCAGGGTAGATAAGTGCGGCTTTGACCCTGGCCCTGGTCCTCGCCTCCTCATCCAGGAAGTCGGCCAGACTTTTCAGGACTGTGTCCATTGCGCCGCTTGCCTCGCCTGAGGCGATCATCTTTACATAGAACTCCGGGAAAACGGCATATTGCCCCATGGCGCGCGACAGGCTCATTCCGGAAGAGACGTCATCCGCGATATTGCCCAAAAGGTCGCCCCAGTGGCCTTTTGTCTCGCCGGCCAGACCCCTTACGGCGTCGAGAACCGTCACGCCCGATGTCACCAGAAGGGCCAGCTCTCTCGTTATAAAGGGCAGGTCGCCAGGTTTCGCTTTGGTAGCGGCAGTTTTTCTGAGACTGAGCTGATGGGGGTAGACACCTAAGTCCTTGAGCTTTAAAACAGCCTGCTTTTCAGTTTCGGCTGTTATGGTCCCGGAGGTTTCGTTGCCTGAGGCGGCGTACGCCTTATACCTGAACGCCGGCATCGTCTTTTTGTGTGACCCTTAAGACCTCTTCCGGGGTCGTCAGGCCGGTTGCGATCTGTAGAAGACCGTCTTTTCTTAAAGTTCTCATTCCTTCAGATATCGCCTTTTCCGCGATGCTCTTTGCGTCGGCCCTCTCCGTAATGAGCCTTCTTATGGACTGGCCTATTTCCATGAACTCGAAAATACCGGCCCTGCCCAGGTAGCCGGTTCCTGCGCATCGCTCGCATCCTTTGCCTTTTATCGCGCTTATCTTTGCCGTTGCGTCATCATGCATCAGAAGCTGCTCGGAAGGGGTAAGCTCGTATGGCTGGCCGCAATAAGAGCAGTTTCTTCGCACCAGTCTTTGCGCAAGCACGCCCGCCAGGGAAGAGGCCACTAAAAACGGCTCCACGCCTATGTCTATAAGCCTGGTTATCGCCGAAGCCGCATCGTTGGTATGCAGGGTGCTCAGCACCAGGTGGCCCGTGAGCGATGCCTGTATGGCTATCTGCGCGGTCTCCAGGTCCCTAATTTCTCCGACCATTATTACGTCCGGGTCCTGTCTTAATATGGAGCGAAGGCCCGATGCGAACGTAAGGCCCACTTTCGGGTTTATCTGTATCTGCCCTATGCCTGAAAGCTCGTATTCAACCGGATCCTCGATAGTTACAATGTTCTTCTCTTCGGAGAATATCCTGCGGAGCGCGGCGTAAAGTGTTGTGGTCTTCCCGCTTCCGGTTGGCCCCGTGACCAGGATTATTCCGTTCTGCCTTGAAAGGAGCCCCTCGAACTGTGCTCTCATGGGGCCGCCCATTCCCAGTTCGGCGAGCCCTATGGAGCCGCTTCTTCTGTCCAGTAACCTCATGACCACCCGCTCGCCGTGGATAGTCGGGATGAGAGACACCCTTATGTCTATGTCCTTTCCTCCCACCAGGAGCCTGATCCTTCCGTCCTGGGGCAGGCGTCTTTCCGCTATGTCCAGACTGGCCATTATCTTGACCCTGCTTACTAGCGCGTCCTGTATTATCTTTGGCGGGGCTAAGATCTTTTTAAGCACCCCGTCAACGCGTATCCTCACTTCCAGTTCCTTTTCGAAGGGCTCTATATGTATATCGCTGGCCCTGTCTTTCATGGCCTGTTTTAAGAGGGCGTTCAGGAGCCTGATTATCGGGGCCTCCTCTGTAAGTTCGAGGATGTCCTTGGGTTTTTCAAATTCGGTCGCTACAGAGGAGAGGTCGTCCTCCCTGATGTCCGCCATAACGTCTTTGGCGGAGCCAAGCTGCCCGTAATAACGGTTTATGGCCTCAAGGACCACCGCTTTTTCTCCCCAGAGGGCCTTTGGTTTAAGGGACAGCTCCCTGGCGAGATCGAAAAGGGCAAAGACCCCTTCCTGGCCTGAAACAGCGCCGACCAGTTCGCCGTCTTCTCTTCTGAGGGGCATCAGCATGTTGCCTCTGGCATAGGAAAGGGGAACACTGGCCAGAAGCGGAAGTTCCACGTCCTCTTCCGAAATCCTGTCAATCTTTACGGCTTTGGTCATTTTTCCTCTAATGCTATATTGCTCTATTGCGACTCAATATTGTAATTTGGTTTGGCGTACTCGATTTCGGGCATTCTCTCCAGTTCGGCTGCTACATCCATCACATTGCGCTGTTCAGCGAATTGGACCAGGTAGAGATTGTCTTTCGACACTAGGATTTCGATGCCTTCTCTGCCCAGGATACGCCTGGCGTTCTCATCGGAAACGCCATTACTGAATTTAACATATAACTGGCCCTTCACGTACATGCCGGTCTTTTTTCCGAAATTTTCCGTTCTTTCCTTTGTTACCCTGCCGATGTCGTCCGGCGTTTTTATGACTGTGGGGCTGATGAACACAAGCAGGTTCGTCTTCTGCCTGGAAATGGTCTTGTACTTGAACAAATATCCAAGCAAAGGTATGTCGCCCAGTATGGGCACTTTGTTGACGGTATCTTCGTCGTTTTCCGACATGAGCCCGCCTATGACGATGGTCTGGCCGTCATTGACGAAAACCGATGTCTTTGTAGAACGCTTATCGAGAGTGGGCCCGACGGTTGAAAGCAGGCTGACGAGGTTCGCTCCGGACACGGTTGGCGACACCTGGGTGGATATCTCCTGATAGATGTCGAGCTTTACAACATCGCCTTCCGTAACGTGAGGGGTAATTTTCAACTTGATGCCTACGTCTTGCCTTTGCACGCTGGTTAAAAGTCCCGCCGTGGCCGTCGTGCCGACAGCCGTCTGGCTTGCGATGGGGAAAGGAATGTTCTGGCCAACCAGTATCTCCGCCTCCTGGTTGTCGGAGGTATATATCTGGGGGGTGCTGAGGACGTGCACGGCATCCCTGAACTGGCTCAAATTGAACAAAGCGGCGAAACCCGGCAGTGAGAGCGTATTAGTTACAGGCACCCCGTTTTGTACGGTAGTTACCGGGATATTAAGGATGTTGCCAAGCCCGCCCACGCTCAACCCCGAAAGCCCGCTCAATATGTTTTGTATCGCGGTTTGATCTATCGTGCCCACCCCGCCTATGAGAATAGGCTGGCCGCCCTTTGTGGCCGTGGCCCTCCATTGTGCGCCCAAGGTCTTGAGGTCGCTAATGGAGGCCTCGACGATCATTGCCTGCACGTAAACCTGGCTTCTGGCCCTGTCCAGCTCCTGAATTACCGGTAAAAGGTTTTGGTAGTCCGCCTGGGAGGCGGAGATCACCAGTGAATTCGTGCCTTTGTCGGGCGTTATGCTGATCTTTTCCTCCGCGGAGGGCCGCTGCACAGCCCCCGGGCCCCCTTGCGTCTTGGCGCCGATCATGCCCTGGAGGGTCTTTGCCAGCTCCGTCGCGTCGGCGTGCTCCAGGAAAAAAACGTGTATTCCGCTTAAGACCAGCTTCGATGGGACATCGAGCATGCCGATGAGCCGCTTCATGGTCTCTTTCTCGACCTGGTCGCCAATGAGTATCACCGCATTGAGCCTGGGTTCCGCGATGGCGTGCTCCGGGCCGGCGGGCGCTTTTTTAGGAATACCCTCGTTAAGGATACGGGCCACATCCTGCGCGCTTGCGTTCTTAAGGAAAACGACCTCGCTTTGCTGGGCGATCGGGGCCTTATCTATTACATCGAGTATGCCAAGGACCTTGTTTATATTCAGCGCGGTGTCAATTACCAGCAGATAATTGCCCTGGCTGAAAGAGGCAATGTAGCCGTCCCTGGACACAACCGGGCTTAAGAACCTGACCGCGTCATCCGGAAGGATATACTTTAGAGGTATGAGCCTGACCATGTAATTCTCATTTACCTGGGTCGTCATGACCGGAAGGCCGGATTGCTTGGCTTCCGAAACGGGAATTATCTTGTAGATATTTATTCCGGTAGGCTGAAGCGTAAAGCCTTTCAGGTTCAGGACCGAGCTGAAGAGCTTGAAAGTGGCCTCCTTGCTCATCCCGGCCGGTGTGATCACGGTGACCTTGCCTTTAAGCTTGTCGTCGAAAATGAAGTTTTTGCCGGTCGTGTCGCTTACGAATTTCGCAAAAGTGGAAAGCTCCACGTCAACGAAATCTAGCGTGATCTTCCTGGCCGCCCAGGCCCGGACGGTAAGCGCGGTAAGCAATATACAAAGCAATAAGATGACGGTGGTTTTTCTTAGCAATTTCCTGTTTTTACCTGATCTGGTATGTAAGTGTCAGTTTCTGGCCGCTGCGGATGATGTCGAGATCCACCCTGTCCAGTCCCCTGAGCGCGGTAAAGGCCCTTAAGGCCATATCGGGACCGGATAGCTCATTGTTATTTACCCTGAGCAGGACGTCGCCGTTCTGGAGTCCAAGCGCGCCGAACAGCCCACCGGGTTTTACCTCTCTCATGACGAAACCCTGCTGTTTTCCATTGACCATATTAGGGAGCATACGGGCATCGGCGAGAATTTTTGCTGGATTCTGGATGGCGTCGGCCACAGCGCTTTTATCGAGGACATAAGAGTCCTGTCCCGTGCGGTTCACCATCCGGCCCTGTGAGGACCCCGGCGCCTGTCCGGCCGCCGCCGGAGCATTTTCGATACCGGCAAGATTCCTGATATGGAGATCCAGGTCGCCGCCCCCCTGGGCTGCTTTGATATCGACCGCGTCTTTTTTTATTGATTTCAGGTAACCGACTCCCGGTATCATCTGTCCGGTTTTGTAAAGCTCTTCTTTGGAGTCCCTGAGCACTACTGCGTAGCCCTCCGCCCCTGAAACCGTGCCTATGAGGTCCACGGAAGAGGGAGGCGCTTGCGCGGATGATGCGGTAAGAGGTCTCAAATCCATGGAAGGGAAGCCGAATACATTGTCTTTGGTTATAGCGGAATAATCGAGCAGCGCCGGTTTTGGAATTGACAGGCCGAAAGCCTGACTACTCGTTTGAATCCCCCGTCCCGACAGACTGCCTTCCAGCTTGAACGAGATGAAATCCCTGATGAGAAAAATACATGTTATGGCAAGCAGGCCCGACAAAAGGAAATTGGCTGCCGTAACGAATCTTTTGTTACCGAGCACAGTACCGGACATTCTCTTAAAATAACAAAATATAAAGAGGTTGTCAAAAAACATTAAAAACCAAGTATGTTGCATCCGCACATTTCTACCCTATAATGGTATTCAGAAAGGTGGTGACGGAACGATGAATGGAGGCGCAAATCCTGGAAAAACAAAGACCCCGATTGGCGGTATAAAGCTGTTCCGCGTTTCAGGCATCCAGATATCGCTTGATTTTTCCTGGTTCATAATCTTTTTTCTCATCATGTGGAGTCTTTCGGCGGGCTATTTCCCGCATGCCTTTCCAAAAGAGGCCTCCTCCGCGTACTGGATAGCAGGGCTTGCCGCCACACTCCTTTTCTTTGCCTCGGTGCTGGCCCATGAGCTATCGCATTCCCTGGTGGCTATCCATCATGGGCTTTCGGTCCCTTCAATAACCCTGTTTGTGTTTGGCGGCGTTTCCCAACTGTCAGAGGAGGCAAAAGACCCGTCCAGCGAACTCAAGATAGCCATAGCGGGCCCGTTGAGCAGTGTGGTCCTGGCGGGCTTCTTTTATGGGCTAAGTCTGCTGGCGGGACAATTCGCGC
>JAKAEG010000098.1 GCA_021819985.1 Nitrospirota bacterium
ACGCCCTCGAGGATGTATTTACCGTCAGTGGGCTTGTCAAGGCAGCCTATTATATTCATGAATGTTGATTTCCCCGAGCCTGAAGGCCCCATGATTGAAACGAACTCACCCTTTTCGATGGTTAGGGACACCCCGCGCAATGCATTTACTTCAACATCGCCAAGCGTGTACGTCTTGTTGATTTTTTCCGCTTCTATTAACGCCATATTGAAAAGCCCGGCTAAAACATTCTTGGGCCGTGTCCAAATGGGGTCTGGCCCTGTTTGTTTTTGCCCAAGGTCCCGATGATAACCGGATCACCCTGTTTGAGGTCGCCGGCAACCACTTCCGTAAAATTCCCGTCGGTAAGCCCTGGTTTCAGGGCCACGCGTTTGGGTTTGTCCTGATCAAGGACCCAAACACCCGGTCCGCTTTTTTTGCTTTTTTTGACCTCAGTTTTCGTTGCATTTGGCAGACGGAATATTAGGGCGGCATTTGGGACCCTGAGGACGTCTTTTTTGACCGCCGTAATGACCATTACATTCGCCGTCATTCCGGGTTTTAACAATAGCGCGGCATTGTCCACCGAGACAACCACATCGTAGGTCACCACATTCTGCACCATTGTAGGGTTGATCCTTACCTGGGTGACCTTGCCCTTGAACGTGGTGTCCGGATAGGCGTCCACAGTGAATTCGACATCCTGCCCCGCTTTCACATTGCCGATATCAGCCTCATCGACGCTTGTATCTATCTGCATTTTTTTAAGGTCCCGGGCCACGGAGAATAGGGTAGGCGTCTGGAAACTCGCGGCCACGGTCTGGCCCACGTCGATATTCCTGGCCACCACCGTGCCGTTCACCGGGGAAACGATACGGGTATAAATTAAATTCGTTCTCGCGAATTTCATGGCCGCCAGAGTCTGCGCTACCTGTCCCTTGGCCGCTTCCACGGACGCCCTGGACGTTTCATAATTGGTCTCAGATGTGTCGAAATCGCTTTGGGCTATCAGGTTCTTTGAAACCAGCTTTTTATTGCGTTCCATCGTCCTTTTTGCGTCGACTTCCGTAGCCGCCGCCTTGTCCAGGTTCGCCCTGGCTGAAAGATAATTTGCCCTGGCTTCGCTTAGCTGGGCATCGAAAGTGGTAGGGTCTATCAACGCAAGGAGCTGCCCTTTTTTAACAACGGAATTGAAATCGGCATAGATACTTTTGATCGTGCCCGACACCTGGGTGCCTACAAGGACGGTCGTCACCGGGTTTACCGTGCCGGTCGCTGTAATAGCGGACTTTATCTCGCCCCTGCTTGCCATGACTGTCTTGAATACGGGGCCGTGGTCCTTTTTTTTGGCGAGCACAAGGCCCAATACGGTCAGAACAAGAAGGGCCAGGATGACCAACCCCGCTATCTTTTTATTTTTTCGCATCCTCTATTTGACCCCCATTGCGTTTTCAAGGTTTGATTCGGCCAGTTTATGGCTGTAAAGCGCGTTTATGTATGTGGTTTGAGCGGTGCTGAAGGTGGTAAGGGCGTCGGTCACCTCTATATTGCTGCCGACCCCGGCGGCATACCGCCCGTTTGCCAGATCCAGGTTTTCCTGCGCCTGCCTGAGACCTATCTGGGCGGTGGCAATGCTGCTTTCCGCCTGTTGTAAATTCAGGAACGCCTGCCTGTTCTGAAGATATATCTGCTGCCTCAGGACCTCCTCGTTTGCCTTGGCTGTATTTAAATTCGCGGTCGACTCGTCCACCTGGTTTTTTGTCAGGAATCCGCTGAAAATGGGCACAACTACCGACGCGCCTATGTTCCAGCCATGGTCCAAAGGCAGACTATCTCCGCTCCAGGTGTAACCGGCAGTACCTGAAAGAGCGGGGTAGTAACCCGTTTTGGCGAGCCTTACGGACTGCTCTTCGGACCTTTCCGCAGCCACCGCGGATTTAAGGTCGGGCCTGTAAGTGTATGCGTTCTGAATGGCCTTTTCGAAGGTTATGAGATAAGGCTTATAGGCCAGGTTGTCCTCGATCTCATACTCGGGGGCATCGGGTATTCCCATTGCGTTATCCAGGTTTTGCCAGGCTATCTGGAGCGCGTTTTTCGCCTGTATAAGGCCAAGCTGGGCGTTGCTCAGGGTCACTTCGGCATTCGTGACGTCTATCTTGGGAGCGGTCCCGATCTGGAAAAAGCCCTGCGCCTGTTTCAAATGCTGATTGGCCTGATTGACAACCACTTCCTCCGCTTTCAGACTTCTCTGCGCCTGAAGGACTCCGTAATAGGAGGTCTTCACGCTAAGGATTACCTGGAGGTCAACGTTTTCCATGCTTTGCCGGGAGGCCTCGCTGTTGTATCTGGCGGCGCTTACCTGGCTGGCCGTTTTTCCGAAGTCGTATATGTTCTGGGTTATCGCCGGGCCGGTTGAAAAATTGCTCTGGGAGGTGGTGCCTGAGAGCCCCAGGGTTGTATTCCCCAATGTGCCGCCGCGCGTCCCTAACAACCGGCTCTGGGCGACCGATGTGGAAGAAAAATGGGTAATATCGGTCTGCCATTGGGCCTGCGGATAATAGCTTGACTGCGCCTCCGCTATACGGCTTTGAGACGCAAGGAATGTGTTTCTGGCGGCTGCCGTCTGGGGGTTCGTTGAAAGCGCGATGTCCACGCATTTATCCAGAGTCAAAACGGAGCCTGGTTTAATCCTTTTTAATCCCGGCTCCTGTAACTGCCGCCCATCGGTCTGTGCCCAGATTAGAGAGGCGGACGAAACGGCAACCAGGCAAATCAAAAACAGAAGGCAGACGGAGCAGACGCAAAACGTTTTTACTCTTTTTTTGCCGCCCATATTAACTGTGTAACTCCTTTGCAGAAAATAGAAATTTTTTTATGTTCATTGCACCTTTTTTATAATACATTGAACCGTTATAAATATGAGTTAAGCAGGCATTAAAAAACGAAAAGATTTGTAAACGGGCGGCATAAATTTCTTTACAATTATTTACAAATTACAAAAACCCCTTTCAGCTAAAATAAAAGAGGAAAAGAATGGAAAATCCATCCAACCGCATACTGGTGATCGATGACGACACCGAATTATGTGACCTCCTGAAGGACTACTTCAAACTCGAGGGTTTTGACATCGAGGCCGTCTACAATGCCGAAATGGGCGTCCAGAGGGCGCTTTCAGGCGAGCACGCGCTTGTGGTGCTGGATGTGATGCTGCCAGGCATAAGCGGTTTTGAGGTGCTGCGCCGAATAAGAGAGCGCTCCGGCATACCGGTTTTGATGCTTACAGCCCGTGGGGACGACGTGGACCGTATTGTCGGCCTTGAAATGGGCGCGGATGATTATCTGCCAAAACCGTTCAATCCCCGTGAACTCGTTGCGCGGGTGCGCGCGATAAGACGCCGCGCCGTGTCTGAGTTCGGCAAACCCGCACGGGAGGAGGCCAAAGCGGTCCCGGACGCTAAACCGGGGCAAGAAAGGATAACTGTGGGTGATATCGATTTGGACAGGGCAAGCCGCAGGGTGTTGAAAGCCGGAGAAGATATCGAACTGACCTCGGTCGAGTTCAATCTCCTTGAAGAACTGCTTGCCAATGCTGGGCAGATTGTCGGCCGGGAAGAACTGTACAGGAAAGTCGTTGGCCGCGGTCTTTCCCCTTATGACAGGAGCATAGACGTGCATATCAGCAATTTAAGAAAAAAACTTGGCCGAAACAGCGATGGGCTTGAACGGATAAAGACCATTCGCGGCATGGGCTATCTTTATTCCAGACCCCCGGAACCGGCCCGTAAAGGCGAACCGTAAACAGGGGAAAAATGCTTGCCTTGAATTCAACAGTGACTCTCGCAAAAAAAGGAGCTGCCAGGACGCTCTTTTTAAAAATTTTCCTTTGGTTCTGGCTTGCCGTGGCATTGTCCGGCATGGTGATTTTTTTTCTGACCGCCTCTGCTCAGATAGGACCCATAGCAAGGCTTCACCGGGAAAACGACATGCAGCGTGACCGCCTGCTGGGCAACGCTCTCTTTATGTATGGTGAGGCGGCCATAGAGGCTTACGACAGGGGAGGGTCAGGCGCGCTGCTGGCTTTTACAGAAAAATTGCAAAACGCATACGGCGTACGCGTTTACCTGTTTGAAAATATGGATCTTGCGCTACCTGAAGGCGAAGGACATCCTCCCGCCCCAATTGCTGAATTGGCCAAAAAAACATTCCTTGCGGATGGCAGCCGGATCCAGTCCGCCGAATGGGGAAAGGGAAAAAAACAAAAACTCCTGGTTTGCCTGCCCGTGACCGGTCCATACAAAGGAGATGCACGAAAAAAACATGAATATGTGATCGCCGGGCAGTGGCCTTATGTGCCTTTCCAGCCATCGAGGCCTATGCCCCTGTTCCCGTTAATCTTCGGTTTCCGCCAGCTCATTTATTTAATAGTGGGCGGCATTATATGTTATACGCTTGCGTGGCAGCTGACCGCGCCGGTCCGCCGCCTCAGGCAGGCAACCCAGAGGCTTGCCTCCGGGGACCTGAAGGCGCGGGTGGGCGAAGGGTCAAGGAGCGGCGGAGAAGAAATAGAGGCCCTTGGCAGAGATTTCGACAGCATGGCCGAAAGGATAGAAGCGCTTCTGGGAGCGCAGCAGCGCCTTATACGGGACATTTCCCATGAACTCCGCTCTCCTCTTGCAAGGCTGAACGTGGCGCTGGAGCTTGCAAAACGAAGTTCCGGGGAAGCGGCATCCGGCCATCTGGAAAGGATAGAGAAAGAGGCCGAAAGATTAAACGACCTCATAACACAGCTTGTCACCCTGACGCTCCTTGAAAGCGGGACTGAAAGGCTGGAGAAAAGAAAAAATCCTGTCGACCTGTCTTTACTCGTGCAGGACATCGCCAGTGACGCGGATTATGAAGCCTCCGGAAACGGGCGCTCCGTGAGCCTGACATTCATGGAAGGAACGGTAGTGAACGGCTCTCCGGAGATGCTGAGAAGCGCCATCGAGAACGTCGTGAGAAACGCGGTGCGCTACACTCCAAAAGGCTCATCGGTTGAGATCAGTTTAAAGCGCAGCATTAAGGAAGGCCATCCGTTTTCCATTATCAGGGTGCGGGACCATGGGCCGGGTGTCCCCGAAGCGGCGCTTTCCCAACTATTCAAGCCTTTCTACCGGGTTGCCGACGCAAGGGACCGTGAAAGCGGCGGCACGGGCATTGGCCTTGCGATTACCGAAAGGGCCGTCCACTTATACGGTGGAGAGGTAAATGCCGCAAACGCCCCCGAAGGCGGCCTTGTGGTTGAAATATCCCTGCCTTGCACGTAATTGATAGTACAATTTAATAGCCGCCATTCTGCCAGGCTCCCAGTCCGCGCCTCTTCCATACAGAACTTGAAAACTCCCGCCTAACTGATAGAATTTTTTTGTAATGATAAATATCTCGAACCACAACACTGAAGTAGACGTGGTGCTCAGGACGGGCCAGAGGCTGAAGGTCAGGCCCATACGGCCCGATGACAAAAAAAGGATAGAGGATCTCTTTTACCGGTTGAGCGAATGGAGCCGCTATCTGCGTTTCGGGTACACAAAAAAACAGATAACCGATGCCGAACTTGGCTATTACACGGAGATGGACCCCCCAAGGAAATACGCCTATGTGGCCACTATGGGCCAGCAGCAGCAGGAACGGATAGTGGCGGTCGGGCGATGGTTCCTGATGACGGGCGGCAAGACCGCGGAAGTGGCCTTTGTGGTGGAAGACAACATACAGGTTAGGGGCATAGGGACCGCTCTGCTCGAGCAGCTTGCGGCGATTGCCGCCCATTACAAGATAAACCGCTTCGTTGCGCGCGTCGTACCTGAGAATACGCGGATGATAGAGGTTTTCGAGGAAAGCGGTTTCAGGTTCCAGAAGACCTTTGACGAGGGGACATATGAATATTCCATAGACCTGCACGAACAGGAAGAATTTTCAAAAAGGCAGGCCTACAGGGAGCACATAGCGCGCTCAGCAGGGGTAAAGAAGCTTTTGTATCCTCACACCGTTGCGGTCATAGGCGCATCCAGGAACCCCCGGAATGTCGGCGGCGCGATATTCAGAAATTTCCTGCGCAGCTCCTTCAAGGGGACGGTATTTCCGGTGAACCCGAATGCGGCTTCGGTTGACGGGGTGCTTTCGTATCCTTCGGTGCTCGATGTGCCGGGCGACATAGACCTTGCCGTAATAGTAGTGCCCGCGCCGATGGTGTTGGACGTTGTGGAGGAATGCGGGAAAAGGGGCATCTGGGGGCTCGTCATAATATCGGCGGGTTTCGGCGAGGCGGGCGGCGAGGGTAAGCAGAGGGAAAAAAGGCTTTTGGAAAAGGTCCTTTCCTATGGAATGAGGGTGATAGGGCCAAACTGCCTTGGCATTCTTAACTGCCATCCGGAAGTAAGCCTGAACGCGACCTTCTCGCCCGTAATGCCCCTGTGCGGCAAGATCAGCATAGGATCTCAGAGCGGAGCACTGGGGCTTGCTCTCCTCGACTACTCAAAGAGCATGTCGCTTGGAATAAGCTCCTTCGTGAGCATCGGAAACCGCATGGATATCTCCAGCAATGACCTGATGGAATTCTGGGAAGATGACGAAAACACGGACATAATCGCGCTTTATATGGAGTCCTTCGGCAATCCACGTAAATTCAGCCGCATCGCCAGGCGCGTATCGAGGAAAAAGCCCATAGTGGCCGTAAAGGGCGGCAAATCGGAAGTGGGCGCAAGAGCCGCCACTTCGCACACCGGTGCGCTGGCTGAAGCCGAAGTGGCCACGGACGCGATGTTCAGGCAGGCCGGGGTCATCCGCGTGGACAAAATAGAGGAAATGTTTAATATAACGAAATTTTTGTCCAACCAGCCTCTGCCCAAAGGGCCCAATGTGGGGATCCTGACGAACGCCGGGGGGCCCGGCGTGCTTGCCGCTGACGCCTGCGAGGACTGGGGGCTAAAAGTCCCGCCGCTTTCAGACGCCACGCTCGTCCGCCTGAGAGAATTTTTACCGGAGGCGGCCGCCCTGGGAAACCCAGTGGATATGATAGCTTCTGCGCCGGCTGAATCGTTCCGCAGGGCGATGCAGGCGATGCTTGAAGACCCCGCGATAGATTCTCTGGTAATCATATACATCCCGCCGCTCGTTACGCGTCCGGAGGACGTGGCGAAGGCTGTAAGAGAGGTCATGACGGGTTATCCCGGGCAAAAACCGGTGATAGCCTGCTTTATGACGATGGGCGAGAAGGCATCGGTCAATCTGGAAATCGATTCGGGCAAGTATATACCTTCGTATATATTCCCCGAAGACGCAATAGAGGCGCTTGCGAGGGCCTATCAATACGCGCAATTCTTAAAAGAAGAGGAGGGCAGGCCGCCCAAATTCACAGGGACCAAAGACGAAGAGGCGGGCAGGCTTATCGCCAGCGCTGCAAAAAGGGCGGCTGAAGTGAGCCCTGCCGGGGTCTGGCTGATGCCGGAGGAAGGAACTGCCCTGCTTGGATATTACGGGATCCCAGCAGCGAGACTGGAGGTGGCCCTCACGGCGGAGGAGGCGGCAAAAAAAGCGTCTGATATCGGATTTCCAGTCGCACTCAAGCTCCGCTCATCCACCCTTATCCACAAGACCGATGTAAATGGCGTAGCGCTGGATCTCCAATCGGAAGAGGAGGTGAAAAGGCATTTTACAGCCCTTAAGGAAAAACTGGCGGACGGGATGGAAGGGGCGGTTATCCAGCCCATGCTATCAGGAGGCCAGGAGGTGATACTCGGCATGACATTTGACCCCACCTTTGGCCCGCTTGTGATGGTGGGGCTTGGTGGCATACAGGTGGAACTCATGAAAGACGTCTCTTTTTCCCTGCACCCGCTTACGGACCTGGACCCTGAACGGATGCTTGCCGGATTGAAGAGCCTTCCTTTGCTTAAAGGCTGGCGTGGCCGGCCGCCCAGAGACATGAATGCGCTTATAGATGTGATACTGCGCTTTTCTGTGCTCATAGAGGATTTCCCGGAGATCAGGCAGATGGAGATAAACCCGCTTATGGTGTTCAATGACGGCAAGGGCGTGGCGGCGGTGGACTCAAGGGTGTTTATAGGCCCGGTGGTTTAAAAAACTTCTCATTCAGGAGTTTTTCTGAATTCGGCCCTGAGTGTCTCGATTGAAGGAACGTTTGCGAGTCTTCCAGACCCGTCGCTGAACATCCTTCAGGAAAAACCGGTTGAGTCCTGCGGTTGCAATTGCTTTCCATCAATAAAAACGGCCGGAGAGCCGGTCAGTCCCATTGCCTGCGCCCTTTCGGCGGTGGTCTTGTGGAATTTCACTTCCGCCTCGATTCTCTCAATGGCCAAAGCCCGATAGATGTTTTCACGCAGGGCATCCTCCGAGCCGCATTCCGGAGACAGGTAACAGTCAATTTGCATGGTTTTTCCCCCTTCTTTATCTTCCTTGCCTGAGATAAAAAAACGCGTTGAATCCGCATAGCAAGACCGTAAAAAAGACCACGAGGCCATGCGGAAGGTTTATATAGATCAACTCTTCCGCATACTGGGCAAGGAAAGAACCCGTGTACACTCCGGCGGGATTATTCATGCTCCTCAAATATACCTCAAGGTAAGTGAGCGGGCAATACCAGCCCGATACCTGGATAACGAAGGCCAGGGCCAGCCCGAAGATATGAAAGATCCTCACGCCAAGGTACTTTCTTCCCCAGATGACCCCGATAAAAAGAAAGATTATCCATAGAAAATGCACCATCACAACCGAATCGGCGAGTATGCTGTAAATCAAGTTTTTTGTTTTTTGATGTCCTTTGAAAAATAAATAAAGATGCTATTTTATTTATTTTAGCATTCCGGGGTTTAAGAGCATGCAATTTCCTGCGGCAGGCTGCAGGGTGATTCATTCCGCTTTTTTCTTTCCTTCTCTAAGTGTCCTTATTTTTTCCAGGGTGTCTTTGTACATGGCGGCTTTTGATGGGTCGGCGGAGGCCAGTTGGGTGGCCCTGGCGGCCAGGGTTTCGGCCTCATCGAGTTTTTGATTTTCCGTGTAATAGAGCCAGGCCAGGTTATTGTAGGCGTCAGGACTGTTTTTGTCCTTGGCTATGGCTTTTATATAATATTTTTCGGCTTTTCCCCGGTCGCCTTTTTCAAAACAGACATTCCCCATGTATACCCATGCGGACGGAAGTTTCTTCGAGGCCTCTTTGTACTGTTTCAGCGCGGCATCGTATTCGCCTCTCTTTTCGTACGTCACCCCCAGGTTCACGTGTTCTTCCGGCGTCAGGGGGTCGTGCACTATGATGATCTTTGGAAGATAAGAGCATGCGGAAAGGGCCGTGAATGCGAGAATTAAAAACGGGGCGCTTATTGCGCGTATATTACTTCGTTTCATTATTTGCATTTGCCCTTTCCTCTGTGGAATTTTTCTTTGGGGTTATAAGCAGCGTCCAGTAACCGGTCCTTTTCCAGGGGGGCATGAAATCCTCCCACGAAATGTGCACATAAGACTCATCTCCGGAATAAACGATCGGCCCGTTTGCGTCATAGCCCACCACGACCATAAAATGCCCGTGCTGGTAGACCCAGAAACCGTAATCGACAAAAACTACAAGGGGCAGCCCTTTATCTATTTTTTTCTTTATATCCTGCTGCCCGCCGCTATACTGCATGGCATTAAAGCCCGAACGGTTTGAATAGATGAGCATGTCTATGCCAAGCGTCCCTTTGGCCGTTTTGCTGTAAATGGAAGACGCTATGACCTCCGGAGTGGTCTTTACGCCATAAAAATTCATGACCTCGGCCAACGACGCAGGTCCGCACTGGTAGTCTTTCTGGACGTAAAAGGGGACGTTTTCGATCAGGCGTTTGCCCGAATTCTCACCTGAATAGAAATTTTTTTGATTTTTTTGATTTTGCGGGCCTTTTGAATTTTTTACACTGTCCATTGCCGAGCAGGAAAGCAG
>JAKAEG010000099.1 GCA_021819985.1 Nitrospirota bacterium
TACGCATATGCTGCGTAACAATACTATGTAGGGTAGGAGCTTGCAGTTTCCCTATAGGAGGAGTTAAACGCAGAAAAATCACATTCGAGGATTCATATTCCGGTCTGCCATACTTCAGGTAATCAATGATCGCCAGACCCACATCTTCCAGCAGTGGCAATACAAGGGGCTTCCCCGTTTTCTCCTGGAGCAATTCAATAGTGTTGGTCTCCCACTTCAGGTTATTAAAGGACAAATCGCATATGTCCTGCGCTCGCAATCCCAATCGTGCGGCTATCAGTATAATGGCATAATCGCGTTTCCCCTTCGGGTTCCCCCTATCAATCGATTTTAAAAGCGCTTCCACATCCTCCTTCGGATATGCGGAAGGAACTTTTGTCCACTGTCTATATCCGTCATGCGGAACCGTATAGGCGAAGTCCCTTGATACAAATCCGTTCTGGAACAGGTAATGAAAGAAAGTGCGCAGTGAGCATAGCGTGTTATGAGTTATAGAGGGTGAATAGCGTACGAAAGTGCCAGTGAATCCTAAAACAGCAATTTCATCCATGTCACGTATATCGGCAATTCCGCTGGAAAAAGCAACCGAATTTTGACCACCTGTGATAACTGAATTTTGACCACCCTGGGTCGGTTAATATTTCGGGATGATATGTGGTAATCATCCCCGCTCTTGGCAGTTACAAGGGCAGGTGAACCTCCTCCTTTCATTTCACCTGCCTGCTTATTTATCGAAGCGATATGAATTTTATTCGTACTGGCGTCTTAGTTCCTTTGCCGTCTTCTGGTCATACCCTATGTCAGCCCTTGATATATCAGGAACCCTGATTGGATAGTTGCAACTGTTTTCACTGACCAGCATATCGCCTTCAAAATCCGTTATCTTAGAGATATCATTGGCATTCCTGCATTGGCTGAACCAGGTTGTATTGTCATTAGTGAATTCTACGTTTATCGTTTCCAGTCTTCCTTTTTGAGGATTGTACACTGTGGTTTCCATGTTATTTCTCCTTTCCTGCATGTTTTCTTTTTTCCTTAAGACTCTGCTTCAGCCGATAGCTATCCCAGGGGCAGTTGATGATATGGGCTCTATGAGTCAGCCGGTCCAGCAGAGCCCCAGTCATTACCTGATCGCCAAATATCTGGGTCCAGTCGGCAAACCCCAGGTTGGTTGTGATCATCACGGATCCTTTCTCGTGTCTTTCCGCCAGAACCTGAAAAAGCAGTTCCGATCCTTCCCTGGAAAAAGGAACATATCCGAGTTCGTCAAGGATGAGCAGATCATATCGTACATACCTTTGGATAAGACGCTGTAAGGTTCTCTCCTGTCTTGCTTCGATAAGTTCATTGACCAGTCCGTAACATGTGACAAACCGTGTCCTGAAGTTGTTTTTACAGGCTTCTAACCCCAAGGCTGTGGCCATATGGGTCTTGCCGGCTCCGCTTTTCCCAAGGAAAATGACGTTGCGATGTTCCTTGATATAACTTTCTCCTGTAAGCTCCCGAAAGAGCCGAAGGTCCAGTTCCGGTACGGCTGCAAGATCGAAGGTCTCCAGAGGCTTGATAAGCGGAAACTTTGCCTCCCTGATGCGGCGGTTCAACCTGCTTTCTGATCTGGCTTGCAATTCGGAAACTGTCAGGTTGAAGATAAACTCGTCATAGCCGATTCCGGTTTCCCGGGCCTGCCTCACAAACCCCTCCATGTTTCGAGCCATGGCAGATAGATTCAGTGTTTTGAGATTCTCCTGTAACTCCATCAGTGCACCGGCTTTCATTGGACACCTCCCAACTGGGCATAAACCGCTAAGTCCGGAGGTGGCAGCGTGGGCCATGCCGGCAAGGGCGCGATAGCCGTGTCGGCGCCGCCGGTGTAGGTGAGAATGTGATTTACCCCATCACTGGTGCTGATGCTGTTCTCTATGGCCAACTCGACTGCCGCTTCAATCTCGCCAGCCTTATAATCACGGTAGAACATGAGTACGGTGATAAAGTCCTTGATCCCGTTTGTTTCACCTTGTGAGTCGCAGAAACGTTTCAGAAGAAGGTGCAGGGACTGCGGCCAGCTTTTCCGCCATTGCTGAATAGGCCTGGCACTATTGAAAGCCAGAGGCCGTTGCTGAATTAGTTCAAGATAATGGTCCGGCTTGAGGCTCCATTTGTTGTTGCCGTACAACCTCTCATGTGTTGTCAGCTTTTTCGTGCCTGTAAAGATCTCCACCCTGTCAGCATAGAGCAGCACCTTCACTTTGAACCCGGCATACCCGCTTGGGACGGAATATCGGTTCTTGTCTGCAATGACCGTGGCGTATTTGTCGGCCCGGCTTCCTGATATCTGTATATTGCTGAATACAGCTTCGGGAAGGGTAAGAAGACGCTCTTTCTCACTTTCGTATAATTCGTTTACTGTACGGTCTCGGCCAGCCATCTTGTGCCCCCCGTAACTAAAGCACTGCCTAAGAATTTTATCGTTCAGCTCTTCCAGGCTGTCGGCCTCTGGAATAGGGACCATGTAATTGCGCCGTGCATAGCCCACCAACCCTTCAACACCCCCTTTCTCATTGCCGCTGTCAGGGTTGCAAAAACGGGCTTCAAAACTGTAGTAGGCCCTGAACTTGCTGAAGCCTCCCTGCTCAATGCGGTCCCTCCCGCGCAACACCTTCTGCACCGCTGTCGTTAAATTGTCATAGATGAGTACCGGAAAGATGCCGCCATAGAAGGCAAATGCATGGATGTGAGCATCCAGAAATGCCTGCTGACGTTCACAACGATAGAAACGTACAAAGTGCTTGCCGGAATATTTGCTCCGCATGCAGAAAAACTTCAGCCGGTGCTCTTCGCCGGCTATGATTGCTGTAGCTGTGCCCCAGTCGACTTCTGCTTCATTGCCAGACTCCGGGTTGCACGGGATAAATGCCCGCGGGCTTTCTATGCCTAAAGTTATCTTGGCAAGTTTTACATAGCGCCGCACAGTGGATTCACACCCTTTATACCCATGCTCATCCACCAAACGGTTGTATATCCGGTGCGCCGTATGCCGCTGCTTCTTCGGTTTGTCCCTGTCGCTCTTAAGCCAACTGTCGATTGTCTCCATGTAATTGCCGAGTGCAGGGAACGGCTGATGCTGCCGTTCTTTGTACCCCCATGGCTCACCGCGTATGGCTTTCTTGATCGTGTTTCGTGAATGGCCTGTTAATCTTGATAGCTCACTGATGTTTTCTCCGTACACCCGATGACCTGTCCTAATCAATTCATACTGATTCATCTCGAGCACTCCTTCCTCCTCGGCGTAAAATGGGGCGACTTTGAAATTTCGCCCCACCCTATCATGAGGAGATATGCCCGGGTGGTCAATTTTCGGTTATCAAAAACCCCTTTTGCTGGTCAATTTTAGGTTATCAAAACCAAATGAGATAACAAATGTAATCACGGAAATCCAAAGATTTATAAGCAGGCTTATCTTAACTCCGCGAATGCTGTAGGCAACTCTGGCGCCAATATTGTCCAGGTTGTTAGTTAGAGCAATAAAAAATGTATATAAAAAACCTTGCATTGCATTCACCTGTTGGCGCAAGGCGGCATTCGCCGCCAGGCCATATCCAATTGAAACCCATCGATTCTTATGGTTTCACAAACAAGTATAGCAACTGCCTGGCCCATTCAGGCATATCATTAGGCAAGTAATGGATTTTTCACTCGGCTTGCCCCATTACATACCCTCACAACAACCGCGTACCCTGTTCGGCAAGCCTCGATCTGACGCTGTCCTTCAGGTTCAGATAACAAAAATTCTCCTCGTTTATAAAGCGGCTTATGAGGTAGGCCAGCCCATTGCTTTTTGCGTCCAGATAAGGCGTGTCTATCTGGTTTAAGTCACCTGTAAAGACAATTTTAGTGCCTGCTCCGCAGCGCGTGATTATCGTTTTCACATCCAAAGGCCGCAAATTCTGGGCCTCGTCGATAATAAAATATCTATTCCGTTTTTAATCTTTAACTGAAACTGCGTACTGCAGCCATGTAACCTGTAAATATCTTCCTCTGTCCGCATATAACGTATGGAATG
Organism: Nitrospirota bacterium; assembly: GCA_021819985.1. Classification (GTDB taxonomy): domain Bacteria; phylum Nitrospirota; class Thermodesulfovibrionia; order Thermodesulfovibrionales; family JdFR-88; genus JAKAEG01. Next base: position 4,061 of record JAKAEG010000099.1, read on the forward strand.
AATGCCGTTTAGATAATCGGATTCTCCAAGCACTCTGCCATACTTCTGAAACAGTGTTGTCTTGTCGCTTTCATAGTCTTCCGCATGCAGACCGCATGCCTCCGACCCTATCCTCACCGTAGTGTCTTTGGACACGAGAGTAACAGGTACAAGATTGCCCTGTTCGTCAGTCCGCCGCTCTTCCAGTACGCCAAGCGCCGTGTTTATGATCTTGTTATCCTCCGTGATGTCGTCCATAAAGGTATTTGTGGCCAAGCTTGAAACGGTGCCGATACTGAGCAGGCCGCCCGTTTCCATCAGGACCCCTTTCAGCAGTGACCCCTATTCCCTCAACCGGTCGATCATTCTTAAAGCAGTGCGGGCAGATGCGGCAATTTCTCCTGGTCCCTTTTTAAGCCTGTCGAGTTCCTTTAAAACAATAAAAGGTATTACGACATCATGCGTTCCGAAACTGAATATGGATACGGGATCGTGGATCAGCACATTTGTGTCTAAAATGAATATCTTCTTTTTTAGAATAAAATTTTGTAGAGGCTTTGGCACGCATTTTTTATCAGAACGAGAGGCTTTGCCTCTCTAGGAGCATCTCGGCCAGAAAAGACCCCGGCTTTACTTCGGAACTTTCTATGAGTTCCGCCTTGTCAAGCTCGTAATGCTTCACGCAGGAAGCGCATATGTAAAACCTCACACCGAAATCGGTGAGGGTCTTGATAAGGTCCGCGAGAGGGGAGAATTCATCTTTTTTCTGCCATGTGAGGGTTTCGGCGAACCCCTTTCTCGCAAGGAGCACGCCTTTATCCATAAAGAAAAAATCCAGCTCCATATCGAAAGCCTTCATGTTTGTTGCAAGCTGCATCGCCCCGGCCACTACATCCGGATTATCATGGGAATGCGTGATAATAAAAACGAATTTTTTGTTATTATTGCCGTTTTCCATTGTTTTCCGTTAATTCTCCTTTTTAGGTGAAATTATTATTTAAATAAAATATTTTTCGTTCTGAAAACTATTTTCTAAACGGTCGCCCTTTTTTTAATGGGCGCAACCCTCGTGGCCTGTACAGACGTTCCCAGGCATGAACTGGGGCAGACGGCCAAGCTCGAATAGCTTCAGATTCTCACTGACCGTGCCTTCAAACGCCTTATAGACCTTTATGCCTGCCTCAGTAAGTCTCATAAGCGCGCCTCTTCCAATACCGCTTAAAATAATGGCGTCCACCTGTTCGCCGGCAAGGGCCTTAAGCGGGCTGCACATACCGTGAGCATGGTGAGCGTCATTGTTCACGACCGTCTTTTCTTCTTTCGTTTCAGTGTCAAATATAATGAACGCGGGGGCGGAGCCGAAATGCCCGAAAACCAGGCTGTCCACAGATCGGGATTCTTCCACAGGGAAACATAACTTCATCTTATTCTTCCTCCTTGCAAATAGTGTTTTCAAGTACAATGGCCTTGCATTCTGACAGGGCCCCGGCCACCTTCTTCCTTGCGCTTGTCAGTATCCTCTGGACCGTCCCCCTCGAAATGCCCATTTTCAAGCCTGCCTCCTCCTGGGTAAGGCCATCCATGTCACAAAGCTTGAGGGCTTCCAGTTCATCTCTTAAAAGAGTGATCTTTTCAATTTTGGTCATGGGGACCCCGGTGGGCTTGAATGCCCTTCCCATGAAGCTACACCCGCAGATCCTTTCTTTTTTAGGTCTTGGGGACATCGGCCGCCACCATGAAGATTATTTTCATTTCGTGCATTTGCACATTATAATGCCAGGCAAATATTCTGTCAAGCTTAGTCAATCGCGCTACACCGGCATTTCCACTTTGGCTCCTATTTAAATTGATTCTTGACAAAGAATTATTATCACGTTAGAATCAATAAAACCGTTACGATCAATCAATGAATATTCATCTCATTGTAGGAATGGCGGCGCCGAACTTACTTTAGTATTGCTGAGGTGAAAGCGAGTGTTCGTAGCTTTAGTGAATTGGGATAAATGCACGGGATGTGGAGATTGCATAAACGCATGTCCGGTTAATTGTTTTAAGATGTCAGAGGGAAAGAGCGAGCCTTATCGTTCGTCCTATTGCATCAACTGCGGCACCTGCTTGGATGCGTGTCCATCTGATGCTATAGTTATAAGCATTGGCTGGGGTGGATAAGACACATGGAATAAGGATATTTTCATCCGTACCCGTCTGTACTTCTTATCCTGCATCATTCGGAAATGTACTGGCAGCGCCTCGGATTTTTGATATTTTGATCATCAGGTGCGTTTTTACTTATGCTTATTTCCATTCGGTTTCAGCAGGCGTCTCTTTTTTCTCCTGTCCCACTTGCCAGCTGCATGAAGAAACAACTTCGGTGCGTGACATTGACTGGCTCCCGGCACTATGCAGGACGACCCTGTTTTTACCCTTCTGTTTTGCGTGATACATAGCACTGTCAGCTTTTTGATAGAGGTCCTCGGCCTCGGTACCGTTTATGCCGAAAAGGCTTATCCCAATGCTTACGCCGATCCTTGCTTCTGTGCCTTCGACCTTGAATGGCTGTCCTATTGAGTTAATGATCCTTTTTGCCACCATCAGGGCCTCCCGCTCACTTTGCAAAAAAGCAACGGCTGCAAATTCGTCTCCGCCCATTCGCGCAATCGTGTCGGAGTCTCTAAGGCATTCTTTCAATCTTTTCGCAGCAATTTTCAATGCCATATCACCGGCTTTATGCCCGAAAGTGTCATTAACATATTTGAACATGTCAAGGTCAAGAAACATTACGGCAAAGGAACGCTCCTGGCGTTTGGCCAGAGAGATGGCATAGGCGAGCCGGTCGAAAAATAAGGTTCGGTTTGGAAGCCCGGTTAACGAGTCGTGCAAGGCCTGGTACTGCAACAGGCGTTCCATGCGTTTGCGTTCCGTTATGTCGCGGGCTATGGCCTGAATGACCTTTTCTCCCTTGTAAATAATAGGGAAACCCGAGATTTCCACATCTACCTGAGCACCACTTTTGAGCAGCAATTTGGTCTCTATGAATAGCACACTTTCTCTGCCTGATAATCCGGCCAGGAATTTGCCGTTCACAAAATCCAGGTCATCGGGGTGGATGAACTCAAAAACAGACGCTTCCTGGGAATCCGCAACTTCAAACAGAGCCCGTCCCGCATTATTAAGGAAAAGGAATTTGGCCCGGTTATGCAGCATTATGCAATCCGGGGAAAATTCCACAAGCGCCTTGTACCTTTCGTCGTTTTCCTTTTTTTCAAAGTCGAGTTTACTTTGCAATATTGCACTTCTAATCACCGATGGCAGGAGCTTCAGATAATTGAGGTCTCTGTCTTTGACAAGGCAATCCGATGCGCCAGTCTTGATGGCTTTTACGGCCGAATTTACGTCTTCATGTCCGGTAAGCATTATGACAGGTAAACATATATTTTCCAGGACAAGATCCTGTATTATGATAAAGCCTGCGTTGCTGGCCAGGTCCTGATCAATGATCAAGGCGCTCAGCGACTGGGTTTTTGCCCTAACGATCTCATGCACCGCGGACGTATCGTGAGACAATATTACATCCAAACCTTCCTTTTCGAGCAAACTCTTGAGCAGTTTTGTCTGCTCTTCGCCATCTCCGATGTAAAGGACGTGCTTTTTCCCAGGCTTTTCAGAGCCCATATTCATCCATTTCCCGGCCCCATCCTGAAACCCGAGTTCATTATTGCACTTTAGCACCGCCACCCCTGGCAAGATACGAATTTCGCATACTCTTCAATAATAAACCAAAGGAGGTATAAATGCCCCTCCTTTGAATCATGGAAATCTCAAATCCTAAGATTCTAATCGACTTTTGCGAACTAAAACTTTAATTTAATTTCATGACCGCTCGTCAATATAGAGTTTTACCGGAGAGTCAGGTGACTGACATGGGCCTTTAGCCATGTGTTGTTTTTCACATCTGGAATTGCTCATTGGCGGAGTCCGAATTCAATATAATGAGCGTCCCATGGTAAATTAAATGGTGATTCGCCCAAAGGGCAAGGGTCATTTAAGAGAGGAGCTTTAAAATCCGGATGGAGGCGAATAAAAATACATGGACGGGACCAGACGTTCCGATATAAGAGCTGGACTGCGTGTTTCAATAGTATTGAAAAAGGACCAGCGGACCGGAAAACTGACAGATGGGATCGTCAAAGATATTTTGACCAAGTCACCTGAACATCCGCACGGGATCAAAGTCCGCCTGGAAAGCGGTGAAGTGGGACGCGTAAAGGAAATTTTGAATTGAGGGCTGATCGTAATTTTTACTGGCCGCTGTCGCTGTTTTTTCCCTGAAATCTGAAAATTGAGAAGGGCAACAAAGAAATGAAAATCTGGACCACAAAGACCCTGGCCGATACTTTTTTTCCTGATAACAAATTCACTCTTGAAGTCCGTTTGCAAATGGATATCCTTAATTCGTTTCTGCAAGACGCCATTCCTGGAGATATGGCTTTAATGGAACTCCCTGAAGAGTATATCGAATTTCTCGCGGCAGCCAAGGCAAAAGGGATTTCCGGACCTTTCATCTTTATTTCACCTGAGCCTACGATAATTGATGAACAGCTAAAGAGGTATAGAGCATTGGTTCTCGATATAAAGAAAAACGAGATTTCGGAATTAAGGGAGGTCGTTAATTTCATCGCGGAGAGATACTCTGAGCGCGACCTAAAGACTTTTTCCGGTCCGGGCACGGCAAGTGAAATGTCTACTGATGAATTTAAGACTTCACAGGCTGGAGAACAGATAAAAGATCCATCCCGGATCGAACAGGTCCTGGAATATATTTTACGGGCTGACATACCTGTAATTATATCCGCGAGCGTTCTTGAAGACGGGGAGCCGGTAACCGCAAGGGGGCTTTGTCGAATTGAAGCCTTTACTAATAGGGGAATAGTCCTGTACCGGTTTAAGCCTCTTATCTTTTCAAAGGCGGTAAAAGAGAATGAACAAATTAAAATGCTCCTTTCCCATCGCGATGAAAACTTTGATATTGCTGCGGCTGTACTTAAGACCGGACCGGATAAATTGCTTGTAGCCGCACCTGATGTCTTGTTTAAGGAAAAAAGAAAGAATGTGCGTATAGAGCCCAGCCTGAAAAACCCGGTGCCGCTCTATATACTGCGCAAAAACGAGCCGACAACTGCTTGCCGGGTCATTGATATCAGCATCGGAGGCCTGTGTTTTGAAACAGGGATTGAATTGATCAATAATGATATATACGTGTTTGCTATCGGTCTGCCCGGAGCAGGTATTGTGCTTGGTTACGGAAAAATACTTTATCGCAGATCTGAGGCTTCGGTCTATCAGTATGGCGTTCAACTGAATATTCATCCGGGAGATGAGGATCGCATTGCACAATATATAATGAACAGGGAAAAGGAAATCACGGCCCTACTGTCACATTACAGAGGCCAGGAAATTTGATTTTTTGATCTTGAGTCAGAGGTGGCCCTGTTGCTCCTGGCCAGTCCGCGGTGAAATCACATTGACAACCTTCTGAGGAACTGATACATTGATAACCATGTTTGGCAAATGTCTGCTGCTTATAACCGGTAAACTCGTTGGCGCATGGCTCCATAAGGGGCCGTGGCCGGGAGGGTCCGCGTAAGGCAAAAAGCAGAACAGCCATATGCGAAATCCAGAAGGCCACGGGAAACAAAAATACCCCGCGGCCTTTTTTTATTGTGCAAAAATCCGGAACGTGAGGAGGCGGGTTTTATGAGATGGGATGCGAATAAATACGATTCGGTAAAGGCGCCGCAGGTCGATGCAGGAAGGGAGCTGGTAAGGCTTGCCGGGGTGAAAAAAAAGGATTC
>JAKAEG010000100.1 GCA_021819985.1 Nitrospirota bacterium
AGCTCTTGCAGGCCAAGATAAGAAGCTCCCTTAAGAAATATCTTAGAAACTCCATGGACAGAAGGCCCATGATAATGCCCATTGTCATGGAAGTGTGAACAGAAAGCCTCCCCTCAACCGCTTCCTCACTAAAATGAAAAAAATCTATTTCGACCATAACGCGACAACGCCCGTTGCTCCGGAAGTAAAGGAGGCGATGGGGCCTTTTCTGGACGATAAATTCGGCAATCCCTCGTCGGTCCACCAGGCGGGCAGGGAGGCCAGGCAGAGCGTTGAATGGGCCAGGCAGCAGGCAGCCTCTCTCATAAACGCCAGCCCATCGGAGATCGTCTTTACAAGCGGAGGCTCCGAAGGCGACAATATGGCGGTAAAAGGTGTCCTTTTCAATTACCTTAAACAGGGCGGCCACATTATAACCACTCTCGTTGAGCATCCAGCGGTCCTTGAGACGTTCAGTTACATGGAGAAATTCTTCGGTTTCGAGGCGACGTATCTGGGAGTGGACGGCTACGGCATGGTGGACCCCGATGCACTGAAAAAGGCCATCCGGAAGGACACCGTTCTTATCTCCATAATGGCTGCCAACAACGAGACCGGCAATATCTTTCCGGTCAAAGAGATGGCTGAAATGGCAAGGGAGCGGGGCATAATCTTCCATACGGACGCGGTGCAGGTTACAGGCAAGATGCCGGTTGACGTTAAAGAATTGGGAGTGGACCTGCTTACCGCTTCCGGACATAAGTTCAACGCGCCAAAGGGTGTAGGCTTCCAGTATGTAAAAAGCGGAATAAAGGTTCCTCCGGTTTTGATAACAGGGGGGCATCAGGAACATGGTTTTAGGGCCGGCACCGGGAACGTCCCAGGCATAGCCGCGCTTGGAAAGGCATGTGAAATGGCCACAGGCCCAATGGACGGGAAGGCAAAGACCATTGGCGCATTAAGGGACAGGCTTGAACAGGGGATACTTGAGAATATCCCGGAAACCGTTTTGAACGGGCACAGAGAAAACAGGATATATAACACTTCCAATATCAGCTTTAAATACGTTGAGGCCGAAGCCATACTCCAGATGCTGGACATGAAAGGCATAGCGGTCTCGACCGGTTCAGCCTGCTCCTCTGAGACCTCCGAGCCCTCGCACGTGCTTCAGGCAATGGGGCTTCCGCCCATGTGCTCCCGCGGGGCGATAAGGTTCAGCCTGGGAATGGGCAACACGGAAGAAGATGTGGACTACTGCCTTGAAGTCCTTGGGCCCATAGTGGACCGCCTGCAAAAGATGTCCCCTCTTTTCCCTGCGTAATTTTAAAATGATCTGTGTGTTGATTTCGCTCCCTTAAAAAACCATTAGATCACGATAAAAGAGTAGTCATGTTTTCACCTCCTTTTTTGTATCTACAATAAATATACTAAGAGCGGCTTTTTTGGCAAGTGAGAGTTTTTTTTAGTCCACCCACGCCTTCGGACGGCCCCCGTGTTAAAATTAAATAAATTTTACTAAGGAGGCGTCCATTTTGCTTTTAGCCATACTGCTTGCTACGGCGCTGATGGCTGGCGCACCCAATTCTTGGGCAAAACCAGTGCCGAAGAATATGATCGTTGCCAGCCAGGACAAGGGTGGAAAAAAACAGGTGGAAAAGGCCAATGGGCAGACACCTCCGTCAAAAACTGTGGTCACCTTGCACAAGATTGCCGTTGGGGGAAAGGAAATAAGATATACCGCAACGGTAGGTCAACTTCCAATAAAAAATGATAAGGGCGAAACCGAGGCGCACATATATTTTATTGCTTATGCGGTCAGCAACCCGCCGGCCAAACGGCCTCTCTTATTTATCTTTAATGGCGGGCCCGGCGCCGCTTCAGTCTGGTTGCACATGGGCGCTATTGGTCCCCGGCGTGTCAAAATGCTTGCGGATGGAAGCATGCCGCCACCGCCTTACCGGCTGGTGGACAACAAGTTCACCTGGCTCGATATGGCCGACCTTGTCTTTATCGATCCGGTTGGCACCGGCTATAGCCGGGCAGTCAAACCTGAGCTTACCAAGAAGTTTACCTCGGTGCGGGGTGATATTACTTCGATGCGTAAGTTTATCAGGCTTTATCTGACACGCTATAAGCGCTGGTCTTCACCGTTGTTTTTAGTGGGAGAGAGCTATGGGACATTCCGGGCCGCCGGCCTATCGGAGGATTTGGTCGAGCATGGCATCGCCCTGAATGGGATTCTTATGCTCTCTTCCATCATGAACCTGGAGACCACCTCGTTTGATAATGGCAATGACCTCCCTTACGCTTTATTCCTCCCCAGTTACACTGCTACGGCCTGGTATCATAAAAAACTCGCTCCGCATACTGACTTGGATAAGGTCCTTCATGCCTCAGAGGAGTGGGCTGCAACTGATTATTTAACGGCTCTCGAAAAGGGCGATCGCCTTTCACCCAAGGAGAGAGAAGCGGTAGTTGACAAGCTTGCCGAATTTACCGGACTTGACAAAGCATTTATTGACAACCGCAACCTGCGTATTGACAGGATCAGCTTTGCCACTGAGCTTCTCCGAAAACAGAGGCAGGTGATTGGTTTGCTGGACAGCCGTTTTACCGCTGCGAACCTTAATCCGGACGCCTCGCTCAGTTTTGACCCGGCAATCGCTGTAATCCGGCCTCCCTTTACTTCTACTTTCGACGATTATGTCCGGCGTGAACTGGGGTTTAAGTCCGATTTGGAATATTTCACTTTGGGTGGCGGCATCGGGCAATGGGATTGGGATGCAAAAAATAGCTATGCAGATACCAGTGATAACCTGCGAGATACCTTCGCTAAAAACCCCTACATGAAACTGTTCGTCGCTTCGGGCTACTTCGATCTGGCTACGCCTTATTTTGGTCAGGAATATACACTGGCACACCTGGGGCTGACCCGGGCCCTCAGGGGAAACATTACGATGCGCCTGTACCGGGCAGGGCATATGATGTACCTGGACGAAGCCTGCCTTGTCCAATTGAAGCATGATGTGGCCAGGTTTATAAATAGCGCAATGCCGGAGCATTAGCCTTTGATTAGGAGGGGGGCATCGCCCAGAGCTGGGCATCCACCTGATAACAACAGGTATCAGAATCCGAAACTATAGCGATATTCGGATGGAAACATGGCATCTTCCGCGAATTTACGACGAGCAAGACTTTGTCCAGAAAGTGACACCCGGACGGGGCTTGATTTCGGCGCTGGTTACGGGGCCTTATGCGATAGTTTCGAAAGGGGAACTTTTAGAAAAAAGAATTTTTTAAATACCGGATTTTTTTTAAGCCAGGTTACAATTTTCGGATTATCTTAAGCTCCCGCCCGTGTGCACAAGCAGGTCTTTTATGAGGCCCTCGTGGATTTGCTCCACTTCCTCTTCTGTAAGCGTTTTTCCGGTGGCGCGGTATCTTACGTTGAAGGCCATGCTCTTTTTCCCGGCGGGGATGCCCTCTCCCTTGTACAGGTCGAAGACGACAGCGTTTTCTATCAGTTCCGAGGGATACTCTTTTATCTTTCTGATGACTTGAGCGGCGTTCACGCTTTCATCCACAATAAGCGCGATGTCTCGCTCCACTGCCGGGAACCTGGGTATGGAGCGGTAAACGGGTATGCCTGGCAGCGCTGCGAATATAACATCCAGGTTCAGCTCGAATACGGTTATGTCTTCTTTTCCCTTTATCTCAGCCTTTTCCCTTACGGTTGGGGAAAGTACGCCCACAAAGCCGCACCGCTGCCCTGAGACCATCACGTCAGCCGATTTGCCAGGGTGAAGAAAAGGCTCGCCGCACGGCCCAAAAGACCTGTCCCTGATCCTGAACTCATCCAGTAAGGCCTCAACCGCGCCTTTCGCGCAGTAGAAATCCTCAGTGCCGTTTCGCCAGAAGCTGTAGGTCCTGTTCATCATGGAGATGCCAGCCAGCATAAGGTGCTCAATCGGAAGCTCCCCCGTATTTCGTTTTATGAATATCCGGGCGGTCTCGGCAAGCCTTATGTTTCTCAAACCCCTTTGCAGGTTGTGCTTTTGATTTTCTATAAGCGCGGGCAGAAGAGTCGTCCTTAACAGCGACTCTTCCTGATTTAATGGGTTTATAAGGGCCACGGCGCTTCTTCTGATGTCATCGTCATTCAGGGAGAGCAATTCGAACGCCTGGGGGTTCATGAAGCTGAAGTTTATCGCCTCGTTGTAACCCGATCTTCTGATGTTTTGCCTGGCGTCTTTTATGAAATTACTCCTTAACGGCGCTTCCCTGGCGGAAAGCCTTGAAACCGGAAGTATTGTGGGTATCTTGTCGTACCCGTATATCCTGGCCACTTCCTCCACAATGTCCTGCTCGGCTTCCACATCCAGCCGGTAGGAGGGCGGGAAAACGGTTATCAGCGAATCGTTCCATTTGGGCGCGAAGCCAAGCCGCTCCAGTATCTTTATGATCTCGTCCTTCTGGATATCCGTGCCAAGGAGCTTTGAAACCCTCTGGGCATTCACCTCTATGGCTCGCGGGATTTTTTTGCCGGGGAATACGTCCACCGCTTTATGGGGAACGCCGCCGGCATATTCCTGCATCAGATAAGAGGCCCTGTCCAGGGCAAAAGGTATGATCTCGATGTCGGCCCCGCGCTCGAACCTGTACGAGGACTCGGAACTCAACCCTAATGCCTTCGCGGTCTTCCTGATATTTACGGGCTCAAACCATGCCGCCTCCAAAAAGATGTCGGTCGTGGACTCTTCCACTTCCGTGCTTGCGCCACCCATTATGCCCGCAAGCGCAATGGGGTCTTCGGCGTCCGCTATGACGAGAGCGTTTTCAGGGAGCTTTCTTTCCACGCCGTCCAGGGTTTTAATTTTTCTGTAAATGTTGTCGGCCGTGTCCACGACGATCCTGCCGCCTTTGAGGGTCTTCAGATCGAAGGCGTGCAGCGGGTGGCCAAGCTCCACCAGCACGTAATTGGTGATATCCACTATATTGTTTATGGACCTTATGCCGTAGTCTTCCAGTCTTTTGGCCATCCATTCAGGGGAGGGCCCGATCTTTACGTTTCTTATGACCCTGCCTGAATATCTTCTGCAGAGTTCGGCGTTACGTATTTCGACCTTTATCTCCGGCAGGAGGTCCTTTTCGTTTTCTTCTTTTGATTTTATGACGGAGGAGGGCAGTATTACCGGCTCGCCGGTGAGCACAGAAAGCTCCCGGACCACGCCAAGCACGCTCAGGCAGTCCGCCCTGTTGGGAGTGACGTTCACTTCCAGTATAACGTCATTGAGGGCAGCCTCAAGCGCCTCCACTTCGAGGCCGCTCATGGTCAGCATGTGGGCTATTTTTTCAACGCTAAGACCGGTTTTTATGAATTCGGAGAGCCAGGCAAAAGATACCCGCATCTAAAACTGCCCCAGGAAGCGGATATCGTTTTCGTAAAAAAGCCTGATATCATCAATGGAATACTTGAGCATCGCTATGCGCTCTATCCCCATGCCAAACGCAAAGCCCGAATATTTCTTCGGGTCATAGCCCACCATCTCGAATACGTGGGGGTTCACCATTCCGGCCCCCAATATCTCTATCCAACCGGAGCCTTTGCAGGTCCTGCACCCGGTGCCCTTACAGAATATGCAGCCGATGTCGACCTCGGCGGAAGGCTCCGTGAACGGGAAATAACTTGGCCTGAACCTCACTGGAACATCCGGAGAAAATATCCTGTGCAGGAAAGACTCCAAAACCGCTTTCAAATGTGAAAAGGTTATGTCCTCACCCACCATAAGCCCCTCTATCTGGTGAAACATCGGGGTATGGGATATGTCCGCGTCGCACCTGTAAACCTTTCCCGGCGCGATGAACTTAAGGGGAGGGGACTTGCGCTGCATCACCCGTATCTGGACCGGCGACGTGTGCGTCCTTAAAACGATATCGTTGCTTACATAAAAGGTGTCCTGCATCTCCCTTGCGGGGTGCTCCTTGGGGATGTTCAGGGCCTCGAAATTATAATAGTCCAGCTCGACCTCAGGACCTTCCTCGACGGAAAAACCCATGGACACGAATACATCCGTTATTTCCTCAAGGGTCTGCGTCAGGGGGTGTATCCTTCCGGGCTGCACATAACTTCCGGGCAGTGTTACATCGATGCTCTCGGAGGCAAGTTTCCTGCGTAGCTCAAGGTCTTTAAGTTCCTGTTTTCTTTGAGCGAGCGCCTGTTCAATGAACTCTTTCGTTTCATTCAGGACCGCTCCGGCCGCCCGTCTTTCGTCGGGCGGCAGACCTCCAAGACTTTTAAGCTCAGATGTCAGCAGTCCTTTTTTGCCAAGATACCTGACCCTCAGTTCCTCAAGCCCGGCGACCGAGTCTACGGGACTTAATTCATTCAGGAAAGGTTCCCTTAAAGAGGAATTTTTTGCTTTTTCACCGCCCATCAGGAAGCTTGTTTCTGTTTCACCGTCTCGACGAGTTTCTGGAAATCCTGCGGATTGACGACCGCCATATCGGCAAGCACCTTCCGGTTAAGGCCTATATCGGCCCTCTTAAGCCCGGACATGAGCTGGCTGTAAGTCATTCCCCCCTGCCTTGCCGCGGCATTGATCCTTGCTATCCAGAGCGCGCGGAATTCCCTTTTCTTGGTCTTCCTGTGCGCAAACGCATGGCCAAGCGCGGTGTCAACGGCCTCTGTGGCTATCCTGAAAAGCCGACTGCGCCCGCCATAAAAGCCCTTCGCCATGTCGAGGACTTTCTTTCTTCTTCTCCTGGTTTTAAAACCGCCTTTTGCTCTAGGCATCTGAAAAATCCTCCTATACGTTCAAAAGTCTTTTTACGTTATATGCGCTGGTGCCGGTGAGTATGTTCGCCTTCTTCAGGCTCCTTTTCCTCTTCCTCGGCTTTCCTGTGAGCAGGTGGCTTTTAAAACCATTGGCGGTCTTTACCTTCCCGCTGCCTGTTACCTTGAACCTCTTGGCTGCACCCCTGTGCGTCTTCTGCTTGGGCATTTTTGTTTACAACCTCCTTAAAATCTGGTCCGTACTTTTATAAAAAATCAAATAATCCTGCATTAATGACCGGGGTTAGTGCCCCTTGTTCAGACCTTGGGCCCCAAAACCATCGTAATATGATTGCCCTCAAGTCTTGCGGCCTGTTCCACCTGGAACTTGCCGGGCAGCATCTCGGTGATCTTTTTGAAAACGCCCATGCCCAGATCCGGTCTCACTATCTCCCTGCCTCTGAAGTACATCGTTACCTTGGCCTTGTTGCCCTCATCCAGGAACCTGCGGATGTTCCTTATCTTAAGTTCCAAGTCGTGGCTGTCTATGCGCACCCGGATCTTTACCTCTTTGACCTCTATCGTCTTTTTCTGTGTGGTCTTTTTGCTTATCTGATACTTGTATTTGCCGAAATCCATTATCCTGCAGACCGGGGGAGCGGCTTGCGGCGCGACCTCAACCAGGTCCAACCCGCTTTCTTCCGCCTTCTTGAGCGCCTCCCCTATCGGAACAACGCCCAGCTGTCTGCCTTCGGCATCAATAAGACGCACTTCCTTGGTCCTTATCTTTTCATTTACCCTGATATCTTTTTGTATGCTCTCACCTCCGGATTTTGATTTCCTGCTTCAAAAGATCTATCAATGCGGAAAGGGTAAAAGGGCCAATGGCTTCCCCGCTCTTTTTCCTTAAGGAAAGAGCAGCCCCTCCGTCCTCGACTTCCTTGTCGCCTATTATAACGGAATAGGGCACTTTTCGCATCGCCGATTGTCTTATTTTATAACCGATCTTCTCGTTTTCAAAGTTTTCCTCCGCCCTTACGCCTTCCTGGCGGAGCGCACAGGCCACCTCGCGGGCGAAATCAATGTGCCTTTCAGCTATGGTGAGCACGTCCACCTGCACGGGTGACAGCCATAACGGGAATGAGCCCGCGTAATGCTCTATCAATATACCGAAGAACCGTTCGAGAGAGCCCATCAGCGCGCGATGTATCATTATGGGTTGGCGTTCTTTGCCGTCGTCCCCCCTGTAAGTCACATCGAACCTTTCGGGGTTATTGAAATCCACCTGTATGGTGCTGCACTGCCAGGCCCTGCCAAGCGAGTCTTTCACCTTGATATCTATTTTGGGGCCGTAAAAGACGCCCTCTCCGGGGTCTATTTCGTACTTGAGCCCTTTGTAGTCGAGCGCGGCCTTGAGGGCATCTGTGGATATCTTCCAGTTTTCTTCAGTGCCTACGTATTTTTCGGGCTTCGTCGAAAGATAGATATCATAGTTCTCAAACCCGAACGTGTTCAGGATAAAGAGGGTGAAATCGAGAATTTTTTTTATCTCTTCCCCGATCTGGTCTTCCCTGGCGAAGATGTGCGCGTCGTCCTGGGTAAAACCCCTCACCCGCATGAGGCCGTGCAGGACGCCAGAGCGCTCGAAACGGTAGACAGTGCCAAGCTCCGCGTACCTGATGGGAAGTTCGCGGTAGCTTTTAAGCCCGGTTTTGTAAACGGCTATATGGAAAGGGCAGTTCATGGGTTTTATCTCGTATTCCATGCCCTCGACCTCCATCGGGCTGTACATATTTTCCCGGTAGAAGTCCCAATGCCCGCTTTTCTTCCAGAGGTCCAGCCTCGCCATATGGGGAGAGTAGAGGAGCTTGTAGTCTGCCTTCATGTGCTCATCGCGCCAGAAATCCTCTATGGTCTTTCTTATGATCGCGCCATTTGGGTGCCAGAGGATGAGGCCCGCGCCTATTTCCTCGTTTATGCTGAAGAGGTCCAGCTCGCGGCCAAGCCTTCTGTGGTCCCTTTTTTTTATCTCTTCCAGCAGCTCCAGGTATTTTTTCAGGTCCTTACCGCTGGCAAACGCGGTGCCGTAAATGCGTTGGAGCATCTTTCTTTTCTCATCGCCCCGCCAGTAGGCGCCCGCAACGGAAAGGAGTTTCACCGCTTTGATAGCTCCGGTGGCGGGCACGTGCGGCCCGCGGCAAAGGTCCGTGAAGCCGCCTTCCTCATAAGTGGAGACGGTCTCATCCTGCATGGATTCCAGAAGCTCCACTTTATAGGTCTCGCCCAGCCTGAAGAACGTTTCGAGCGCTTCGGCCCTGCTCATTTCTTTTCTTTTGAAGGGCGTATTCTTCTTGATGAGTTCAAGCATGCGTTTTTCTATCGCTTCGAGGTTCTCAGGCGTAAAGGGCTGGTGGACATCGAAATCGTAATAGAAGCCTTCCTCAATCGCCGGGCCAATGGCGAATTTGGCGTCTGGGAAAAGCTCTTTTACCGCGTGGGCCAGTATATGGGCGGTGCTGTGCCTGTAGATTGCCTTTCCTTCTTTTGACTCAAACGTCAGACCCTGGACGGTGCTGTCCGCCGGAACGCTTTGAATGAAAGAGAGGTCTTTTGGCTCGCCGTTTACAATTATGGCAAACGCCCCTTTTTGCTTCAGGAGTTTTTCGGCCTCCGCGGGGCCTGCCGCCTGGAACTCTTTATCGTCTATCAGGAGTCTGATTTCAATACCTCCATTTATTGGAACCTGTTTGAGACAGGTCCTGAACAAAAAAATGACTAATATATTATATGGTTTTAGCAATTTTTTTCAATGCTTACATTATGTTATTCTTTTTTATGTCCTTGAAACCGGATGAATTATATATGGCTATGGCCTTAAAACTGGCCGGGAAGGGCAGGGGGATGACAAGCCCAAACCCGATGGTGGGAGCGGTGCTTGTAAAAGGGGGCAGGATAATAGCCCAGGGCTTTCATGAAAAGGCCGGCTCCCCTCACGCCGAAGCGATGGCCCTTGAACAGGCCGGAAAGAAAGCGCAGGGAGCATCTCTTTTTGTCTCGCTTGAGCCCTGCTGCCATCTCAAAAAAAGGACGCCCCCATGTACTGCCGAGATCGGA
>JAKAEG010000101.1 GCA_021819985.1 Nitrospirota bacterium
ATACGGCGTTAAGAAAGGAAAAATCGTCCTGAAGGCAAAATTGTAAATTATCGTGATAAACGCAAGAGCGGCCGCCCATTTGTAAAAAGAGGCCCTCTCAGCGGGAGTATCGAGCCGGATGGTTTTTCCCATAAAATATTTTAACCGTAATTCTGGTTTTTATGCATCAGAGCCTCGCCCGCTTATGTTTCTTCAAGGCAGAATTTAATTTTAGCAGGTTGTTGAAAAACCCGGATTTCATTAAAGACGTCATGCCGGGGTAAAACACGCTCGCCTCTTTTAAGGCGTCATGCCCGAGTGTCTTAGTCGGGCATCCACTTTGACGTTGCTTTACCTGGATTCCCGCCTGCGCGGGAATGACGGACAAAATCACAATAGAGTTTTTCAACAACCTCCTAGAAAAAAACATCTGGTCCAAAAGGGGCGGTTTACAAAAACCGTCCCCTTTTTTATTTCCAAAAAATCTGAAATTATAACTTCAAGTTGACACGGCCCCTGCGATTTTGTTTTTCTAAGAGAATGGGACTGCCGGAAGTAAATAAATATATTAAGGACCTGCGCAAGAAACAGAGCGATCCAGGCAACTGGCCGGATTATCTTACCGGGTTGCCCGGCAAGAGCGCCATCCTCCATGAACTGGACAAGATATATCCGAAGCTGGGCCGCCATGCCGTGGCTTATGTAAGGATCGAAAACATTTATCCTTACCTTATAAAATACGGCTATTCGCATCATGCCGACCTCATAGAATGGTCCGCGGCCATTCTAAAAACGACGGCCGAAGGACTGGATGAAAGCTCTTTCGTGGGGACCATCAACGCGCATGATTATATCATCATCGCAAAACAGTCCGCGATAAATGAGATACTTGAAAAATCCCAGGAACTGTTCGCCAAAAAGGCGCATCCATGTTATACCGCAGAAGACCGCAAAAAAGGCGTGATCCTTTCATTCGAGGCGGGCGGGAAGGTCATGCGCGTTGGGCTCATGAAACTGATATTTGCGGTTAAGGACAAAAATACGGACGTGCCCAGGATAGAAATCCTGCCCTACCTGGCCGGCGTCTGCTCCAAAATGGAGAAAATGGCCCAAGCCTGAGTTTTTTGCTTTTGCTCTGTATATTACATAATTTTCAGGACACTTCTATTCAAATTAATATCTCGGATTTTCTATTCTGTCATTCCCGCATGTCTTAATCGGGCATGACGAATAAATACTGTTATCCGATATATATTGTTATAAAAATTATCCTCCTTTCAGCGTGTTAAAATAAAAGGATGGATTTTTACATCCCCGGAGCCGCACCGGAAGAGATACAGCGGGAAAGACGCAAAGCCCGTGAACTAAGGCAATCGGGCTGGTGGAAGAGAAAAAGGGGCGAAGGCCTGTGCTATTTCTGCGGAAGGAAATTCACGCCTTCTGAACTCACCATGGAGCATATCGTGCCGCTGGTGCGAGGCGGCAAATCGGTCAAAAGCAATATCGTGCCCGCGTGCAAAGAGTGCAATTCCACCAAAAAGGCCCGCTTACCCGTCGAATGGGACGATTACATGAAAAAAATGCTAAATGGTCCTGAGGACGATCTCCCGGGGCAGAAGTTTTAAAAGTTCCTCCACAGCCTGTTTCAGGGCTTCTTCCTCTCTTGCCTCCAATGTGACCAGTACCTTGTATTCCTTTTCAGCTATCTTCGGATACGAGCCTATCTCCACGGACGGGAACTTTCTGGCTATGGAATCCAGGGAGTCAGCTATCAGGCATTCCTCGCCGTTAATGTATATCCTGCTCGATAAAAAAGGCTTGTCCCTGAAACGTTCTTTCAGGGCGGCAAATTTCTTTTTCAGGAATTCCGGGATCCCTGGAAAAACAAAAACGTTCTCCAGCCTTACGGGAGGGAAATTAATTCCGTTTAATTCTATCAGCTCCGAGCCTTCGGGCATTTCCGCCATCCTCATCACGACATCCGAGGGCACCCCGCACCGCTTCACTATCAGCTCTTTAAGCCTGTCGTTAAGGACAAGCCTGCGTCCGAAGGCCATCGCAACGCCTTTCATCGTAACATCGTCATGTGTCGGGCCGATGCCCCCGGATGTAAATACGTAATCGTACTTCTTGGCGCATGAGGCCACCGTGGAGGCTATCTCATCCACATCGTCCGGTATAACGGCAACAAGAGAGAGTTTTACCCCCAATTGCCTGAGTTCCACCGCCAGAAAATGGGAATTTTCATCCTTTACCTTGCCGGAAAGTATCTCATTGCCTATTATGATGACAGCCGCGGTCCTGGGCAAAATAAATTTTCCCTCCAATAGTGTTTTTCAATTGTAAATCTTTTGCCAATATCCCGCAAGCCGCCCGATTTTTCTCCGGGGTTTTTCCAAAAAGATGCTAGACTTTTTATAACGCATGTATCACGTTTTAAATTAAATTAAAAAGTCCCCAAAACACGAGGCGGAAATTATTACACGCTTTTTGATTTGCAAAAATCCCCCGGGAAAAATCGATGGCAAGCATAATTGAAAATTACCGCAGCGCAAGCAAAAAGATCTGGGCAAAGGACGTCAAAAATTTAAGCTGTCCGAAGGCCATGGGATATCGCGTCCTGAAGACCATCGTTCTGGTGGCCGCGGGGTTTCAGGACAATGAGATATCCATAAGGGCGGCGAGCCTTTCCTACACTACCCTGACTGGGCTTGTCCCCCTGCTTGCAGTCAGCTTCTCGGTCCTCAAGTCCCTTGGCGTCCATAATAAAATAAGGCCGTTTCTGCTTGGTTTTCTGTCCCCCTTCGGCCTGCAGGGCCAGGCCATTACGGACAGGATCATCGGCTATATAAATCATTTAAATACAAGCGTGCTCGGCTCTCTGGGCGTCCTGCTACTGATCTATTCGGTCATTTCCATGGTGCAGAAGGTCGAAAACGCCCTTAATTACATCTGGAAAACAAAGAGTTCACGGGGGTTCTCACGGATGTTCAGCGATTACCTGAGCGTGCTGCTTGTCGGCCCGGTGTTGGTTTTTGCCGCCATAGGCGTGACCTCCTCCTTCATGGCCGGTCCGGTTGTTCACCGGGTGCTCTCGATGAAGCTGTTAGGGGGCGCCCTGTATACGGCTGGCAAGCTTTTGCCCTATTTTTTCGTTTCAGCGGCTTTTATTTTCATCTATACCTTTCTTCCTTCAGTGAATGTAAAGCTCAAGGCAGGCCTGGCGGGAGGTATTATCGCGGGTGTCATCTGGCAAAGCCTGGAATGGGCCTTCGCGCGTTTCACTGTCGCATCGTCCAGCTATCCAGCCATATACTCAGGCTTCGCCATAGCCATCCTTTTTGTGGCATGGGTGGACCTGAATTGGGAGATACTGCTGATAGGCGCAAGCGTCTCATTCTATATCCAGAATCCCAATTATCCTATTTTTGAGGACCGGTTGCAGTTAAGCGGGCGGCTTAAGGAAAGACTCGCTCTAACAATAATGTTCCTGATCGGGCTCAACCATATTAACGGCAGGCCCCAATGGACGGAAGACGGACTGGCCCGCCGCCTGAACCTCCCGGACGCGGCCATTAGCGAAATGCTCATACTGCTTGTAAAAAAGGGGCTTATAGAAATGACCTTGTCCGGCGGGTATCTGCCTGCCCATGCCCTTGAGGGCATAAAACTGGAAGAGGTCATAGAGGCGGCCAGGTCCGGTTATGAACAGCCGGTCCCCGATTTCCTCGATCTGCTGTCTCAGGGGCCCTTCAGCAGCGTGGAAGAAGTCGAGGCGAAAGCGGAAAAGTCGGTTTCCGAATACCTGGGCGGCAGAACGGTAAGAGACCTTGTTCTGGCGGGGGCTCAGGATGTGCAAACAGAAAAACCCCCGGATGGGGAGCGGCCATTATAAAACCGGATCTTCAGGGTTTTTTACTTCTTTATTTTTTTATTTTTTATGCCGTACCCTGAATTCTTATTTGAATATTTTTTTAAACTGTTTTTGTATCTCCCCGCCGATGCTCTTCTCAAGGGCCTTTCCCACTCTGGCCGTGCTGATGCCAACCTTCGGTTTTTGAGTACTGCCCGTAATCTTCAGCGGGACGACGGTCCACCCCCTTTGGTCAGTCAGAAAATTTAAATATTTTTTCCCTATCCTGGATGAAAGAGCGGGGGAAAGCTTGAGATCGACAGCAATGTTCAATGTCTTGTTCAGCCCTATAGTCCCTTTTACCGGGTTGAATTCGAGCGAGGCGGAATCGAGATGGCCGGTTATCGCGGTGTTGCCGTCCTTTATTACATAATCCATAAGCGAGCCGGTAAATGAAGGGGCGCTCAATTCAGGCATTCCAAGTAGAACGGCTATCTGGCTTGCTATGGGTGACTGCCTTACCATGAGCTTTGAGAAACGGGCCTGACCTGTCCCGTTGAGCGTGCTTTGAACACCCAGCTTTCCAAACCCAAGACTTCCGGACATAGCGCCCTGTACGATCACTTTTTGTCCGCCGATGATGCCGGCCCTGAACGGTTTTACGAAAATGGCGCCCCTGAAATATCTCCAGTCCACATTGAGGTCCTTGATAATATAATCTTTATACAGACCGGTGGCCACAATGATCCTGCCCTTTGCGCTGACGTTCGGCGCCGGGGTCCGGGCCGGTTTGGCACGGCCTTTTGCCTTCAGGCCTTTTTCCTTCGTAGGCATAAGAGAAAGCAACCTTCCAAGGTCGAGCCTTTGTGATGTCATATCCAGGTCTATGACCGGGGCCTTGGGGTAATTGACCGCGGAGCCTTTAATTTTTATCCTGTCCTGTTCGATATCGGCTTCGAGCGCCAGGTTTATCCCTTGCGCTATCTTTATCTTTCCGAAAAAGTTCGAATGTATGTTCCTGAACAGGGTCTTCAGACTCTTAAGGTCTATTTCGCCCGATATGCCCGGCATGCCGGCCGCTCCCGTTTGTCCTGCCGGTTTCTGCAAAGAGGGCTGGCTCAGGTGGAAATCCATATCGGCATCGGCCTTTGCCTGCGGGAGCGCGCCAGTTTCATCAATGAAGTCAGCTTTCGCATTATTTAATCTGATCTCCTGAACCGCAACAAGAAAAACAGTTTTGCCTTTTTTTTCTGCCGTGCCGGGTTTGACCGCTTTTGACCTCTCTTTCAGGTCGCTGAAATTGAAGCTCCCATCCTTTCGCCTTTCAATGAAGATGTATGGGGAATCTATGGAGATGCTGCTTATAATGAGTCGTTTTTTTAATAGCGGCCAAAAACGGTATTTCAAAACCATTTCTTTTGCGCTCAGAAAATTCCCTGTGCCATGTTCCCTGGCCAGGGCCATGTCTGAAACCACGACGCCGCCTTTAACCAGGGATATCTGTATATTGCCCAGGGAGGCTTTTCTTCCCGTGGCCTGCTCGATTTTTGGGATTATCATGGCTTTCAGCCTTTCGCCTTTGAAATACGAACTTATAAAAAGCGAAAGCCCGATTGCAAGGACTATTATAATTGCCATAACGAGACCGGTTACCCGGAAAAATGTTCTCAACAAACCACCCCAATCTGCCCTTAAGGGTTTTCAATTTTTTCAATTCTGCAATATTCTGAATAAAATCTATTCCGGCAGAGAGGATCTGTCAATACCTTACGAATAAGAAAGGCCGCCAAGGGGAAATTTGCCTAGGCGGCCTTTCTTTAACTTATAAAATCTATTTCTTGCTTTTGAGCTTTCCGGTCTTACTTTTGACCTTACCGGCCCTCTTTACAATAGTTATGATCGTTTTCGAGGTACCTCCGAAGGTATTGGGTGCAACGCTTACATATTCATCTACTTTCGGCGGAGTTCCTGAAAGAGGGAACACAAGGGCGTTTTCCCCTTTGAACATTCCGGGTTTCTTATGCAGTTTTTTCATGTAGAAATTGGCAACCGTGCGAGGTTCCGCATCGGATTTAAAGAAATAGGCCTTATGCCCGGGTATCATCTGCATGCTGGCCAGGTGCTCGAGATAAACCGCTCCGGGATAGATCGGCGCTCCGATCTGTTTTTCCATGGATAAAGTCTTGGATTTTGGAGCTGCCAGCGCGGCCTGCGCGAAAATTGTTATGGCCGCCAGAACCAGAACATACTTTACTGCTGCTTTCATAATGATCTCCCCACCCTAATAGATAAAAACCGAAACGGTTTTTTAAGTCTAATTTCAATAATCATATATTATTCATTTTAATTTAACAATCCAGGCGCAGGCGGCAAAGAAAAAAATCGAAATTCCAGTCCCTACGTCTCTACCGCGGGTTGCTCGTGCGGTTTTTCTTCTTTTTCTCCAATTTTCTCCGGCTTTTCAGGTTCTATTTCCCTGGCCTTTTCCATCGATATCTCGTATTGGCCGGGCAGGATGGCAGTGTCTCCGGCAATGCTTATCTTGACCTTGAAGTCCTTTTCCATTTTCACAAGCCCGTCCCTTTTCGCGTTCAGCAGATAGTTGGCGCTGATCACAGGCAGACTGCAGTCAATGGACTTAAGGCCGCCCCTCGACGCTTTCATATGGATGTCCCTGTAAGCGGTTAGCGCCAGGACCTCGTCTGTCTTAAGGACGCCTTCTCCGTCGCAGGCAGGGCATTTCTTGTAGGTGGATTCGAAATAGGCCGTCCGCATCCGCTCCCTTGTCATCTCCACGATGCCGAACCTTGATATGCCGGTAATATCGGTGTGGGCCTTATCTGCAAGCAGGGCCGACTTAAGACGGGTCTCCACCTGCCTTCTGTTTTTGCCCGCTTCCATATCTATGAAGTCGATGACCACCAACCCCCCGATGTCCCTGAGCCTTAGCTGTCTTGCCACTTCATCGGCCGCCTCCAGATTGGTCCTCAGTGCGGTCTGCTCTATGTTCTTTTCTTTTCTGCTTCTTCCTGAGTTGACATCGATGGCGGTCAGCGCCTCGGTCTTGTCAAAGACGAGATAACCTTTTGAGGGCAAATGGACGAACCGCTCGCTGATTCCGACGATCTGGATTTCCAGATTGTGCAGGTCGAAGATGGGTCTTTTATCTCTATAGTATTTTACGTTTATCTTGCGCCCCGGCATCGTGCGCCTGAGAAACGCCTTTATATTCCTGAATGCCTCCTGGTCATCGACAAGCACCTCGTCAACATCCGATGTGAGGTAATCCCTCACCGTCCTGATGGCGATGTCCTGCTCTTTATATATGAGCGCCGGGGCCTTCTGCTTTTCGGCCTCTTTCTCTATCTCGGCCCATAATTTTGTCAGGTCCTTGAGGTCATTGGAAAGGTCTTCCTCGGTTTTATCTATCCCGGCCGTGCGCAGGATAAAGCCCATCTTCTCCGGAAGATTTAATTTTCCAAAGATGTCCTTCAGGCGGTCGCGGTCCCGCTTGTCCCCGATCTTCCTTGAGATGCCTACCCTTTCCTGTCCGGGCATCATAACGATGTATCTGCCGGGAAGCGATATAAAGGTGGTCAGGCTTGCGCCCTTTGTTTCCCTTTCATCTTTTTCTACCTGGACGATCATCTCCTGACCTTTATGGAATATCTCCTGCAGGCGGCCCTTTTTAGCCTTCCCCTCAGTCTCATAGTACTCGGGAATTATCTCCCGCGCCTGAAGGAAACCATGTTTTTTCTGGCCGAAATCCACGAAAATGGCTTGCAGGGAGGGCTCCACTCTTGCCACGCGTCCTTTATAGATGTTGCCGCGTAAATGCTCTTTCGCGGTAAGCTCCACATAGAAGTCAACCAGTTGGTCCCCTTCAATGATCGCTACCCGCTTTTCCTCTGGGTATTTGGCGTCTATCAGTATTTTTTTGCTCATAACTACCTATTATAGCAGAATATTACGCATCCGCTTCATTTTTTCACCGGATTTGCCTTTCCCGTTCTTTTTAAAGGTCCCTTTCTCAATTTTCAGAAATTCAATTGAAAAGCAAAAAGACTGGTCTATAATTGACTTAGATTCGCAAAGATCACGCAAGTTATTTTTTTAAAATTTTAAAACTGCTGGAATTATTTTAAAATTTTTTAAAAAAAATCTTATCCCTGACAGGAGGTTTTTTGATTTGAAAAAATTGAACGAGAGTGTGAACAAGACCGGGACCAGCCCGCTTGCCGGAAAACCAGCCCCGGCGTCCTTGCTCGCGGACATCCCCCGGCTTGTCTCGGCTTATTATACCGGCCTGCCCGACCCCGGTGAAAAGGAGCAGCGGGTTTCTTTTGGCACATCGGGGCACCGGGGTTCCTCGCTGGACAACAGTTTCAATGAGGCCCATATCCTTGCAATCACACAGGCGATCTGCCTTTTCCGGAAGATGCAGAAAACGGAAGGTCCTCTCTTCTTAGGGATGGACACGCACGCGCTCTCTGTCCCGGCTTTTGCCAGCGCAATGGAGGTGCTTGCGGCAAACGGCGTTGAGGTCATGATCTCTGAAGGCGGCGAATACACCCCGACGCCCGCCGTCTCGCATGCGATCCTTACGTATAACAAGGGGCGGAAATCCGCTCTGGCCGACGGCATCGTTATAACCCCGTCCCATAATCCTCCTGACAGCGGCGGGTTCAAGTATAACCCTCCGCACGGGGGGCCCGCCGAACCATCGATAACCGGATGGATAGAGGCCAGGGCGAACGAATTCCTGGAAAACGGTCTTCAAGGAATTAAAAGAATAAATTATGAGAAGGCCCTCACGGCCTCGACGACGCGCCGGCGCGATTATATGAGCGCCTATGTGGAGGACCTTATAAATGTTATCGATATGGATGCGGTCCGCGGGGCGAAAATCCATCTGGGAGTAGACCCCCTGGGCGGCGCTGGAGTTCATTATTGGGGCCGCATTGCCGAACGCTACTCGCTCGATCTCACCGTGGTGAATGACGCGGTAGACCCCACTTTCCGTTTTATGACTGTCGATTGGGACGGCAAGATCCGGATGGACCCGTCGTCTCCTTATGCCATGCAGAGGCTTATCGGGCTGAAAGACAGCTTCGATGCGGCCTTCGCAAGCGATACGGACCATGACCGTCACGGTGTGGTTACCCGGAGCGCGGGACTTCTGCCTCCAAACCATTATCTTGCCGTGTCCGTCTATTACCTGTTTCAGAACCGCCCGGGATGGCCTGAAAACACCGCTGTCGGAAAAACGCTTGTAAGCAGCAGCATGATAGACCATGCGGCCAGGAAGCTTGGAAAAAAGCTGTATGAAACACCGGTTGGGTTCAAGTGGTTTGTTGACGGCCTGCTCGAAGGCAGGCTTGGCTTTGCCGGAGAAGAAAGCGCGGGGGCATCGTTTCTGCGCCGTGACGGGACTGTATGGACGACGGACAAGGACGGAATAATACCTGCCCTGCTGGCCGCCGAGATAAGGGCCCGCATGGGGAAAGACCCCGGCGAGTTATACCGGGAGCTTACAAAGGAATTCGGGGCCCCGGTTTACGACAGGGTCGACGCCCCTGCAACACCGGAACAAAAAGAGATCCTAAAAAAACTCTCGCCTGAACAGGTTAGCTCAACCAAACTGGCGGGCGAGGATATTAAAGAGATACTTACCCGCGCTCCGGGCAATAACGAGCCCATGGGCGGGCTTAAGGTGACAGCGGAAAACGGGTGGTTTGCGGCACGCCCTTCGGGGACCGAAAATATCTACAAGATATACGCGGAGAGCTTTTTGGGGGATGACCACCTCCATAAAATTCTCGGTGAGGCCCAGGGCATAGTTGATGAAGCATTACAGGCTGCAAGCGGCAGGAGGTAGAAGAGATAGGGGTAGGGAAGGTTTTCTGGCCTCCCCTCCCTCCGAACCGTACTGGCGGGTCTCCCGCATACGGCTCTCCAGTCAGTGGTTTCCACATCGGGATTGACGAGCCGATTC
>JAKAEG010000102.1 GCA_021819985.1 Nitrospirota bacterium
CGTTAAGGACCTCAAATCAGTTCTGTTTCCGAAAAGGCTATCTCCGTAAGGAGGGCGCAAAACCAAGGGCCTGGCTTGAAATATATGAGCGCCAGGAAGCCCGGGTTGCCGAAGAAGCAGGTCGCACTTCTCAGATTACCGTCTGAAGGCCCGTTTCAAAAAAAAGTCTTTTTGGAAATAGGCCCTTTCAGTGGAGGTATTCATGAGAAGCAATAAAAAAAATCCAGTTTATGCAGCCGTATGCCTGTTGTGTTTTGTGGCGCTGGCGCTCGCCGGCTGCGGAGGCGGCGCGTCGGGTAGTTCCGGCACGCAAAGCAGTGTTCAGACATCAGGCTCAAACACAAACCAGACTTCCCCGTCTGGCACATCGGGCAGTTTATCTAATACAGCGGGTAACACATCTGGCAGCTGGCCGTCCGCAAGCACGGGCACATCGTCCACAACGACTGCGAACAGTTCCACCGTGGCAACAGGCAGCTCAGGCGGCAGTTCCACAACGTCAGGTAGTTCTGGCAGCTCAAGCACACCTTTAATGGGCCCGCTTAAGGTGTGCGCGTCGAATCCGCGCTATTTCTGCGATCCCCAGGGGACCCCGGTGTATCTTACAGGCTCCCATGTCTGGCAAAATCTGCAGGACATGGCTGGGCTGGGCGCTTTCGATTTCAACGCCTATGTCAATTTTCTGAAATCCTATAATATGACCTTTATCCGCCTGTGGGCATATGAGGGAGCGGAATACGGCGGCAGCATGTCTTCACCGAATTACTATTCGCCTCTGCCGTTCTCTTATAACGGGAGCAAATATGATCTGACCTCGATGAACCAGACGTACTTTGCCCGTTTAAGGAGCCGTGTGATCGCGGCTGAAAATGCCGGCATATATGTGGACGTAATGCTTTTTCAGGGCTGGAGCCTTGAGACCCTGGCCTGGAACGCCAATCCTTATAATGCCAGTAATAACGTGAACGGCTGGTTCCCGGGCGATTCGAACGGGGACGGCTCAGGCTATCAGTCCCATGAGGGGCTAAGTGGGTTCCAGGAGGCATATATAAGAAAAGTCGTGGATACCTTGAACGATCTTCCCAATGTGCTCTATGAGGCTTCCAATGAGGACACCTTCACATCCGCAAACGTGCAGTGGCAGTATGCGGTCATAAATTATGTAAAACAGTATGAGGCAACCAAGCCGTATCAGCATCCTGTCGGCATGACCTCAAACGGCACGGGCTCAAGCGACTCTGCCCTGCTGGCCAGTCCCGCCGACTGGATATCCCCGGATGCCTCCTGCTATGGCACGGCAAGCTGCTCACCGTCAAACGGAACAAAGGTCCTTGTGCCGGATACGGACCACCTGGGCAGCAATCAGAACGGCGCCTGGGTGTGGGAGAGCTTCATGAGCGGATACAATCCCATTTTCATGGACGGAGGCATTCAAACCTTCCCGGCCTCCACCGATTCAAGGCGTGTGGGCGCAAGGCTGGCAATGGAAGGCACGTCTTATTACGCAAAAAAAATGAGTCTGGGTTCGGATGCCCCCAGGGGCGATCTGTCCACCACGGGTTACGCCCTGGCCAATCCGGGCAGCGAGTATTTGATATACCAGCCCGGCAGCGGAAACTCATTCGGCGTGAGTCTGGCAGCCGGAAATTATTATTACGAGTGGTTCAACACGTCAACCGCTTCAGTAGACGCGAGTGGTACCCTGACCGCAGGCGGCGGAAACATGAGCTTCAACCCGCCCTCCTCTTCAGATGCGGTGCTGTACCTGCATTCCCAGTAGTTAAATTTCCCCTGTCGTTGAAGGGCGGGCATCGGGCCCGCCCTTTTTTTTGTAAAAATCATTTCTTGACAGTGTAAAATCCTGGCATAACATTGACCTATGGCCTTGCACATGAAAAAGGAGGAAAAGGACCTTGCCAAATCCGATTTCAGGAGGGCCCGTGAGCTTTACAAAAAAACCGTACCGATGGATCAATAATTTCCTGTGCTGCAGGACCCTTGACTATTGATCAGCAATATGTCATATTCAAAGCTGAAGTTGAAAACGGAGCAATTGTTATTTTGGACCCAGCAAGACTGTTAATTGCGTTTTCCTATGGCAGCCTCCTTGAAACTTCCAAACTATCTGAAAGGAGGCACTCAAAATGACAGGAACTGTAAAGTGGTTCAACGAATCCAAGGGGTACGGCTTCATCACAGCTGAAGACGGCACCGATGTATTTGCCCATTTTTCTGAAATCCAGAGCAACGGCTTCAAAACACTCGCTGAAGGCGATTCAGTGAGTTTCGAAGTGACCAGGGGCGACAAGGGCCCAAAGGCCACCCAGATCGTAAAGCTGTAGCGGATCTGAAAGCGGCCCTCTCAAAGAGGGCCGCTTTCCATAAGAAACCAAAAACAGTGCCCTTAATAAGGCAATGTAGGCATAACATAAATAGAAAGGAACGGTAAAAGCCATTACGCCTGTCACTCTCCGTGCTTTGGCATTTCCCTTCTGCAATGGCAGCCTGCAAAAAATTCTTCACTCGATTTTTGACACACATGTAAAAGGTTAAAAGGTCAGATTCCGTTCGAATAAACCGTTAAATGACACACTGAAAGGACACAAAAAACATGGCATCGAAAAAACTGTATGTAGGGAATCTTCCGTATTCTGTTTCGGAGGAAGATCTGCGCGAAATGTTCAGTGAGGCGGGAGAGGTCCAGTCCGTCAAGATAATAAACGATGAGTCCGGGCGCTCCAAGGGTTTCGGGTTTGTCGAGATGTCCACAAGCGAGGAAGCGGAAAAGGCGATAGCGTCATTAAATGGAAAGATGCTTAATGACAGGGCGCTAAACGTCAGTGAAGCAAGGCCCCAGACTGCAAGGCCTGGTGGGGACAGACCGAGACAGGGACAAGGCAAGCCTTTTGGCAGAGACAAAGGTCCTGGCAGGTGGAGATAAGAGTAGCGGGAGACCTGGAAAAAGCCCTTAAATTACTCAAAAGAAAGATCCAGAAAGACGGTGTCTTAAAGGACATCAAGAAAAAACAATATTATGAAAAACCCTCTGTCAAATTAAAGACCAAACAGAGAGAGGCACAGAGGAAGAGGGCCAAGTCCCTCAAATTCAATAAAAAGCCGGCGGCAAGTGGCAGATAGGAGTTAGACAATTGGGCAAACGCGCAGGTATGTACAAATCCGAGAAAAGGAAAAAGGAACTGTCGAAGCAAAAAAAGCAGGAGGCCAAGAGGCAAAAACGCCTTGAAAAGGGACCGAAGCCTGAAGGCGAAGAGGTTTTTAACGAGGCGGGCGAAAGTGTTGAGGCTGCGGAGGGTGTTGAGGCCGCCGAGGACGGCGAGGAAACCGCCGGGACTGAGCAATCAGAAAACTAAAGCAGTGATCTGAAAGGTACTAGCGAGGAATATTCATAAAGGGTGGACATGGCCTTGGTCTGGGTCGGGATGTCCATCTCCTCAAGTACCGCCATCGGGTTCAGCCCTCCCGTGATCGCCATTCCCGCCCTGTCCATACCGACAGGTATCTCAAAAAGCGCATTATTTGGCCCGCCGATTTTTATTATCCCGCCAATTCCGCTTTCCTTCATCTCTTCCGCGGTCTTGTACGCACGCTCTATGCAAACGGCCGGTATCTCTCTGAAGCTGGCAAGCACCTTTCCTTCCCCCGCCCCAACGGCCCCGGCTACATCCGTCATTCCGCTTTTAATGAATATCTCCAGCGGGTCCAGGGAGGAGCCCTCATAGCTTATAAGAGAGACGAACCTCTTTGGATTCCCGTCCTCCACCTCAAGGAGTCCTCCGAACCGCGAAAGCACGGGGATGCCTGCTTTTAGAAAAATGCCGTTAATTGTAACGCTGCAAACGGTGCCAAGCGCGATCATCCCTTCAGGCACGATGGCCTCGCCCATCGCCTGCCCGCCCGCGGCCACCGCCACCTTATCGCTCATTGTGTACGGGGAAAAGAAGACGGTTTTCATTTTTTTAAGCGCCTCATGGAAATGGCGCTCAGGGATATATGAGACGTTCAGGATGACTTTACCTTTCATTGTTTTAAGATCGAAATCCGTCAGGTAGGAGAGCGTATCAATCCTGCTGATCACAAAACCCAGCTTGTCCGATACGAGCGCTTTTGAAAGCTCCTGCTTGCCCTTTTCCGTTATCTTCCTGCCTTCTTTGCCGTAGACGTTAGTAAAACCCCGTTCATCGAGGAGTTTCATATAATACCTGACGGTCCGCTCGGAAAGGGTGACGCCCATGAGCTTCAGCTCCCTGGATATCTCCCTGGAGCCGATGACCGATTCCTCATGTTTCCCAAGCACTTTTAAAATGGAAGGAAGGACCTTGTTCATAATAAGGTCTATTATAACATTTGGGGATGGGGCCAATTGAAAAGGACCTCTGCACTAATGAAAAGCAAGATACCCCAGATGGGGGCCGGCATATGATGGAATGGTTTGGCGGAACAGGCCCCTGAGTCGCTGCGATTTCTTTCTGGATACAGGCTGAAAATGCTCGTCATGCCGCCGGTCACCGCCGCGTAGTAATGGAAGTCAGGAATCCCAAACCCATTTTATAGCCTTCTGTAAGAAAAAAGGGCAAAGGGGCGGGTGAATACCGCCCCTTGCCCCTTGTTAATTGTTTTACTTTATCTGCCGGATGGTATCATTACCCGTATCACCCACAAAAAGACTTGCCCCGTCCGTGGTCATGCCA
This sequence comes from Nitrospirota bacterium, assembly GCA_021819985.1. Taxonomy (GTDB): domain Bacteria; phylum Nitrospirota; class Thermodesulfovibrionia; order Thermodesulfovibrionales; family JdFR-88; genus JAKAEG01. The sequence continues at coordinate 4,710 of JAKAEG010000102.1, forward strand.
GCAGGGGTATAGAACGTTGCCGCGGTCCCGGTCCCGTCGGTGGAACCCTGTACACCCACCTTGCCCGCGATGGTAGTGACCACACCCGTGGATACCACCAGCTTCCTGATGGTGTTGTTACCGGTGTCGGCTATATAGAGATTGGTCCCGTCCGTGGTTATGCCATACGGCCAATCGAACGTTGTCGCGGTCCCGGTCCCGTCGGTGGAACCCTTTACACTCACCTTGCCCGCGATGGTAGTGACCACACCCGTGGATACCACCAGCTTCCTGATGGTGTTGTTACCGGTGTCGGCTATATAGAGATTGGTCCCGTCCGTGGTTATGCCCCACGGGTTATTGAACGTTGCCGCAGTCCCGGTTCCGTCGGCGGAACCCAGCGGGCCCGCCGTGCCCGCGATGGTGGTGACCACGCCCGTGGATATCACCAGCTTCCTGATGGTGTTGTTACCGGTGTCGGCTATATAGAGATTGGTCCCGTCCGTGGTTATGCCCCTTGGCAGATAGAACGTTGCCGCGGTCCCGGTGCCGTCAGCGTGCCCCAGCGTGCCCGCCGTGCCCGCGATGGTGGTGACCGCGCCCGTGGATATCACCATCTTCCTAATAGTGGAGTTATCGAAGTCGGCTATATAGAGATTGGCCCCGTCCGTAGTTATGCCCTCCGGGTTATTGAACGTTGCCGCGGTCCCGGTCCCGTCGGCGTGACCCGCCGTGTCCGCCTGGCCCGCGATGGTGGTGACCGCGCCCGTGGATATCACCATCTTCCTGATAGTGTCGCTACCGCTATCGGCTATATAAAGATTGGTCCCGTCTGTGGTTATGCCCCACGGGTTATTGAACGTTGCCGCGGTCCCGGTCCCGTCGGCGTGACCCGCCGTGCCCGCCCGGCCGGCGATGGTGGTGACCGCATTGGCCAGGGCCAGATTATTGCCCTGTATCGCCCCGCCCATCTGCCCGTTGCAGGTGACGGAGACGTTTGTCACATTCGCCCCGTTTACCTTGCCGGAGCCGTTCTGGATGGTGCAGGTCTGCCCGGAAGGCTGTGTCTTGACAGTTACCGAATAATCCGTGCTGTTTGCGAGTTTCGTTGCGAAGGTGAATTGGCCGTTCTGGATAACCGTCAGATCGCCGCCGCTGTTTTCAAGCACGAGCGTACCCGAAAGGGCTGAGACCGTGCCCCCCACGCTATAGGCAGCCGCGGTATTCCCGCCGCTACCACCGCCACCGCAACTTAACATTGATGCCAACGGCAGGAGTGCCAGAAATAAAAAAAGCCTTTTGACAAACATGAATACTTCCCCCCCGAAGATAAGTATGTCAAAGCGCCAAGGACAAGCAATTGTAAAAAAAGAAAAATTGCACGTCAAGATAAATATGATAAATTGTCAAGGCAGAGATAAAAGGCAAATGTAATCAGCCTATCTTTGTGCGACAGCCCGTCAAGACCTGTCATCATGTGCGCTTTTTTTGAAACTGTAAATTTTTCCGACAGGTGTCATAAATTCTTTTACAGTTTTTTTAAAGGTTCGTACAGGACTATTCTTTAAAATCAACTGATTTGTAGCAGGCATCTTTCTTGCATCAAAAAAGACGAGTAGATGAGTAAATTACAACAAGGCGTTTAAAATTTTTTAAAAAAGGAACGAAAAAAATGAAAAGACTGGAAAAGATTATTAGTCTGGCGTCACTATTTCTGCTGCTGGCTGCACCAGCGGCTTTTGCGACGCCCTATGTTGTTGCCGGTGATTCGATTCAGCTAACCGGCACCAGCGGTGTCAACTGGACCGGCTACAATGGCTATGGCGCCGGTGTAATGAACTATTATGTATCAGGTAATGGCGTGAAGACATTTCAGATCGGCACATTTTGTATCCAGGACAACGTAGACATCGGTTGGGGAAAGTATACTGTCGGAAATGTATCGGACATCGTTGGATGGAGTACCTCTAAGCCAAGCGGCGACTCAGCGATTTCAGGTGAAGGTCCGCTTAAAGGCGATGTTAACTGGATCTATGAACAATATGCGAACGGCAAATTTGGTACGCTGAATTCCGCCAATCAGGCTGATTTTCAAAATCTGCTTTGGTATCTCCAGGGTGAAGACACAATAAAAAATGGGACGCCGTATTCGACAATTGGCACGACATTTTCTACAAATTCTGCGTGGTACAATGACTATATTAATAATTATGTGAATGGAAACCTCGCCGCGAGAAACCCTTCAGGGCAATATGGGACCGAGGTGCTCAATATTGTTGACGCCAGTGGAATCGTTCAGCAGAACCAGTTAGTTTATCAACCAGTGCCTGAGCCCTCCACATTCACACTTCTAATGGTCGGGACAGGACTACTAGGATTATTTTTCAGAAGGTTCAGAGCCGCCAGAAACTTATCTTAGACCGATTGAGTTCGGCCTTTAAAAATCCATTGCGGGTTCTAATGATAAGAGCAGGGATGCCGCTTTTATGTTCCTCCACGTAATGCGCGGCGGCCGCCAAGCCGCAAAATAAAAAGCGCGGGCTTTCAAAGCCCGCGCGTAAAATCAAGGTGGTCAAATAATCGGTAGTGTCTCAGTTTGCCTAGCCCACCATCTAGATTAAGAAAAGCCCCTATGCCATAATAGGAGTATGCCTAAAGGCCCACAAGGACAGAAAAGACCCGCCGATGCAATCGGATGCGCTATCAAGGTCGCCAAAATCGCCACTGGCGAGATAGAGGAAAGGCCTGATCTTAAGGGTGGATTAAAGGGCGGTAAAGCTAGGGCTGAAAAGCTTACGGCGGGAAAGCGGAAAGAAATAGCTAAAAAAGCTGCTCAAACACGTTGGAAGAAAAAGTAATTAAAAAACGCACCCCCCCCCAAACAATCCGAGCCAAAAATTCTCAATAACAACTACATCTCTAAATAAGAATCTTTGCGGTTATTGTAGTTGTAGACATTTATGTGGCCCTGTTTAAGATCATAATGATTCAATATTCAGTCCTTCATTCCCAGTTAGTGGTATAGAATGCTCATCGTTGGGGAAATCTTCCAAGTTGAGTTCTAGAATAGCGATAAGCTTTTTGATGGCTTTCTGAGTTATTTTGCCAGTGGCTATCAGACGTATACTAGTATCTTTGCCTACTGGATATTTCGCAACCTCCCGCTCAAGTGAAGAATCTATCCCAATCCCTAGTGTGCCTGGTTTAGGCAAATCTGAATGAAGACCAAAACGTTGCGTCGAAACTGAACGCTCTACAGGGTTAGATACTTTTGTTGACATATCATTAACACCTCCATTAACCATACTAGCTTCTGCAGAACCAGTTCGCTCTTCGCTTATTATACCTGATTCATAAAACTGAGTATAGTCTATGGTTTCCCTAAATACCTTTATAACGTCCCCTGCACTTTCGGGATTGAATTTGAAATCGGCAATTAATGTGTATTTAAGAGTTTCATCCCCAGGCAGACCATCAGGGAAATGTGCGGTCAATTTTTGAAAAATAATTGGTACCATTGCCGCTTCAATCAAAGCCCTTTTTCGCTCTAAGGAATTAGGACGCTTATCAATAATTATTTTAAAAGCAAGATCAGATATTTTGACCCTTTTATCTTGCTTTTCTCCTTCGCTGTCTAGCAAGCCATAGGACAATAAAGCAGCTATAAAGCGGGGTATGGAACTGCTTGTGGGGGACATTTCCCAACTTTTTGCGGCCGCCGCCAGCGGAACGGAGTAACGTTTATTTGAATCAAATAGATTTTCAGCGAGAGTAACGGCGCGTTCTAAAGAGATGTAAGGGTAATTCGGACTCCTCATCCTTTTCTTCTCTTCCATTTTAAATCCTCCTTTGTGCTTAATTGTAAGTATTTAAACACATTACTAATTGTTAGTCAAGATTATATTAACCAAAATAATTACCTTGTATGTTGTGTATCGTTCATTTTCCCATTGACAGCGGCAAAAATTTAGTGCAGAATACAGTAAGTTCATAAAGGAGGTGTTATGGAAAGAAGAGCCTTAGCCCCTGCCGGTCATTGGACCGCCGCCAGCGGGGGCCGTAATGAGAAGGCCTTATATCTGTCCTCGTTGGTGCGATAGCAGATATAAGGCCCTGGCAATCCAACCACGCCTTTGGTGTGGCGGGCATCTTGACAGAATCGTCAAAAATGCAATTACGAGCGTCTTGTCAACCTCATTTTGTCATCTTTTGACCCCTTCCGTCAAGCCCTATCCTTTGGAAAGGAGGGCCAATTAAGTGTTCAGATACCATAATGGTAAAAGGCAAAGGCTCATCTTCCGTGTCTGGAGAAAAGGCAAAAACGGCGATCTTCTATATGCTCCGTTGTTTGGCTACAAGGCATGGCCGATATGGGTTGATGTCTAAATGAAGGGGGCTTCGGCCCCCTTCTATATTTTCTTAAAATTTCATTTAAACTGAAAATAATGCTTTACACTCAAGTAATCATGAACAAGCTATCCATAGAAAAACGAGTCCAAATCTTACAGATGCTTTGTGAAGGTTCATCCATGCGCTCCATTTCGCGGGTAGTGGATGTATCCATTAACACGGTTACAAAACTACTGGTGGATGCCGGAAACGCTTGCTCTGACTATCAGGACAAGGTTTTTCGCAATCTTCAATGTAAGCGGCTCCAGGCAGACGAAATCTGGTCATTCTGCTACTCCAAAGATAAAAACGTGCCGGAAGACAAACAGGGCCAATTCGGTTATGGGGATGTTTGGACTTTTACCGCGATCTGTGCGGATTCTAAGCTTGTCCCTTCATGGCGTGTCGGTAATCGTGATCTGGAAGACGCTAAACCCTTTATAGAGGATTTAGCGAGTCGCCTTGTTAATCGGGTTCAGCTTACCAGTGACGGCCATAAAATGTACCTGGATGCCGTTGAAGGGGCCTTTGGTTCGGAAGTTGATTTCGCTCAGTTACAGAAGATTTACGGGGTCGAGCGAGAGGATACCAAATACAGCCCTGCAAAGTGCTTAGGAGCCTCTAAAGTCACGATCAAGTGTCAGCGGTCGGTTTAAACCCAGCCACGTAGGGGCGGTTTAAAACCCGCCAGTATTTAGGTTCCTATTCTTTACCATTTTCATTT
>JAKAEG010000103.1 GCA_021819985.1 Nitrospirota bacterium
ATGCTCCATTGCCCGTTTCGGCCGCCGCTCAAACGCTCAAGTCTGTTATTGGGCGGAATTCTAAGTATATCCAGCAGCGCCAGGGCGGCTTCCGCCTGGGACTTTTGCTGCTCCACGGTCGATCTTTGGACTGAATCATCTATTTTGAGGAGCGGCGTCCCTTCATGCACGTTGAGGGGCTTTTGGGCTCAACCAGGATATTGGGTTTCGATTTTTCCGCGATGCTTGCAGTACTCGGAGCGCTTGTGGCAATAGCGACAAGGCTGTACCCCAATATAATAAATTAAAACGGCCCGGATGGCATCATTGACTTGTATGTTTTTTTCTCATTCATCTCCGGTCCTCCGTCAAAGCGTCTTGAAACCCCGTCACGCATATAATTTAAGCAACAGTTGTGCCGCCACTGCCAGCAGAACCACGGCGTACATCTGCTTTATCCATTTTGCCTTCATCTTCTCTTTCATCATTTTTGCGCCAATCTGGGACCCGATGAGCACGGCGGCCGCCGTGGAAAGCATCAGAGGCCAGTTGAAATGGCCTTCGGCCACATGACCGGTAAACCCGGCAAATGATGAAAAAATTACTATAAAAGTGCTTGTGGCGGCAGCTTTTTTCGTGGGATACCCCAGCGCCAGCATCAGAGGCACGAACAGGAAGCCGCCTCCGACACCCAAGAGGCCGGCGATCATTCCGATAACAAAACCGCCTGATCCCATGATGATAAAACGGCTATGGGGCTCCGTCATCCCCGATGGTTCCTGGCGGTCTGACGTAAAGAGCATCCTTCCTCCGACGAAGATCATGGCGATGGCAAAAAGAAGAACCAGTACCCTGGTGGGGACCATCTTTGTGAGATAGGCGCCCACTGGAGCGCCAACAAACGAAGACGCAATGAGCGGAACAGAGCCCTTTACATCGACCATTTTCGACCGCAGATAAACTGAAGCCGCCGATACAGTGGAGACCATATTTAGAAGAAGAGCAGTGGGGATTGCAACCGCCTTGAAATCAAAGCCAAACAGATGAAAAAGCGGCACATACAGCATCGCCCCGCCCAGTCCAAGCATTGAAAATATGAAAGCCAGGAAAAGGACCACACCCGCAGCAAAGGCAATGATCATTTTTGGTTTTTTGACCCCTTTTAAGAGAATTTAAACTTATTGAGAGTCTCAGTAAAAAGGAACCGGATTAAGCCCCATATCCCGAACATGGGATGCAAACCAGTTCCCCGCCGGTCGTAATCCTCAGTTTATCGACGAATGCCAGTTCACCGCAGCTTTCGCACCGCTTCGCCTCGAATATACCTTTTCTCTGCCGGATGGCTACTGTTTTGATTTCGCCTATGTCAAGAAACTCCTCCTCCGGAAGGGTAAGCACTTTTTCTACCAAAGGGTTGGTTATCTCCGGGGATATGTCCTGCGGCGGAACGCCTTTTTTCCTTTCCCGGACAAACGGTGAATTGAGGGCCTTCTCGAAAAAATCAGGTTTCAGCGAAACCCTCACCGCACGCCCTGATTTTGTGTCGATCAGGGTGAATGCCATCTTGTTGTAATAAAGCTTCCTGATATTGGCCTTCCCATAAGTGCATCCTGTAGCGGCCATTATGCCGTCAACAAAACATCCCGCTGCATGTCCTTTGCCGGTTTCGGCCTCGACAAAGAGTTCCTTGTCCTTTGACCGCTCAACGCCGAGGGCGCGCAATGCCGCAAGCCCGGCCCTGAGCCCCATTGGCATGGCGGGGCATTTGTGTCCATGAAATTCCAATGCCGTGTCATAAGATTCCTTGAATGCGATCATTGCAAGACCTCCATTTTAGCAAAATTTCCACGTGCTACTGTTCTATTACAGCCCGAACTTCCTGAAAAGGTAATATTTTGGAAAATCTATAAGCAGCGTAAAGAACGCTGAAAAAGAAAGCACGATGAGGGCCAGATGAAATGGCACAGAGGGAACAAAGATGCCGTATATGCCCAACAGCGCAAACACGATTATTGTGGAGGCGCTAAGGATGAGGATCTCCATGCTGGGACGGGATGACCAGAAGTGCCGTCTTTCCCGAACTATTAATACCCTGAACTGGCTGTTGAATATGAGGTCCAGCATGACGAGGGTTTTCAGGTTCTCCCACCCCAGGCTAAAGTATTTTATTCCGGCAAAGACCACTAGTGCGTCCCCAATTATCAGCAGCGCTGCCGGAACAAGCGATGCCATGATTATGTTCCTTACGTTCCACTTGTTAGGGCTCACCGTATGCTCCACGTTGTCCGTCGCCAGCGACATCGTGACAAAATCGTTTGCGAACACCAGAAGGGACATGCCAAGCAAGGACAGCACAATATGATGAAGCCAAAGAAAACCCACGGTCAGAAGGCCCACGAATTCTATGACCTTCGTGACCTTGTTTATTACCCATGTGAGCATCCGCTGGTAGATTTTCCTGCTTGTCTTCACTGCGTCAATTATCACGCCCACTCCCGGTTCGGTGAGTACTACGCTGGCCGAGGCCTTTGCCACGTCGGTCGAATCGCTCACCGCTATGCCCATTTCCGCCTGCTTCAGCGCGGGGGCGTCGTTCACGCCATCACCGGTCATCCCCGTCATGTGCCCGCTGGACTGAAGCAGTTTCACCACCTTGTATTTGTCTTCAGGGTATATCTCGGCAAAGCCGTCTATCCTGCCTGAAACCATCATCAGTGCGTCTTCTCCGGTATCTTCTATATCCGAGGCCCGTATGATATTGCCGCCTATCCCCGTCTGAAGGCCCACTTCCCTGGCTATGTCGATATTGTCGCCCGTAAGCATCATCGGCTTTATTCCCAGTCCGGCTGCTTCTTCTATCATTTTTTTTGAATCGGGCCGCGGAGGGTCGGCCAGGGCCAGAAGGCCCACCAGTTTAAGCTCCCCGGTGTCATCGCCCTCCGAGCTCGCCACGGCCAGCGTCCTGTAGCCCTTGCGGGAGTATTCCTCTGTCGTCCTATCCAGAATTTCCAAAGTCTCTTTGTCCGTGGCCTTGCAAATTGAGGCGACTACCCGGGCTGCGCCTTTTACGGTCCTGAACCGCCTTCCATCCGACTCCATAACCGCCTCGGTCCGTCTTGTGGACGGATCAAATGGCTTATACGATATTCTCCTGTAGGCGCTCAGGCCGATTTTTTCTTTCTTCGCATATTCGATGACGGCTAGGTCGATCAGGTCCATGCCTTCTTCCCGGGAAGCCAGCGCGGCCATCACAGCGGTGTCTTCTTTCCCGTATCCCGGAAACGGCGTGCTGTCCACAACCGAAAGCCTGTTTTGCGTTATCGTACCGGTCTTGTCGAGGCAAAGGACATCTATGGAAGCGGCGTCCTCCAGCGAATCCAGCCTGGTCACCAGTGCCCCCTTCCGGGCCAGCTCCATCGCTCCGGCAGCCTGAACTATGGTAAGCACCGCGGGCAAGGCCACCGGCACTGCCCCCATGAGGAAGATCACCACGAAGGTCAGAATTGTAAGGATGCCCGTTCCGATAAAAAACGCGTACGCGGCGACCAAGGCCGATGCGGCTATGCCAAAATACATCATGTATTTGACTATGGCCATCATCACATCTTCCTGGTGGGATTTGGGTTTCGCCACCTTGACAAGCTCCGCGGTCTTGCCAAAATAGGTGTTTGCCCCAGTATTGACCACCACGCATTTGGCCTCCCCTCTTCTGATTACCGTGCTTGAAAAGATAACGGCCGGAGGAGACGCGCTGACCGGCAGGGATTCCCCCGTCAGGGCCGATTCATCCACCGAAAGCTCCCCCTCAATAAGCTTCGTGTCCGCCGGGACTATGTCCCCGAGCCTGACGGAAATAATATCTCCCGGCACGACTTCCCTGGCGTCTATCATCGCCCAAACGCCGTCCCGCAGCACCCTGGCCTTGATGGCCAGCTTCTTTTTCAGGAGTCCCAGCGCTTTTTGCGAACTGCGGGAATGCATCTGCCCTATAATGGCGTTTAACGTAAGCAGCGCAAAGATTATAGTGGATTCAAGATGGTGCTTAAGAAGGAAAGCGAGCCCCATTGCCAGCTCCAGAAGCCAGGGCATGGGCCCCCAGTAGCGGAGCAGGAATTCAAAGAATGGGTTTTTCTTTTTTTCAGTTATCTCGTTTCGTCCGAATGTGGCCAAGCGGCTGCCAGCTTCAGACATCGTAAGGCCCGCCGCCGATGTTTCAAGCAGGCCCATCGTCTCTTCCACGGATAACCTTTTGTATTCGGCCGTCCCTAGTATCTTGGAGTTTTGCACATTCAAATCAGGAAACTTCCTTTCTCGCGATTACAACTGCGCCAAAGTGCCGGAGCAGCAATAGTTTCCAATTTTTTAAATACATTTCATAATTGGTCTCTATATAAATTATAGGATGCTTTTTAAATACACATCAAATTATAGTTTCAGATACCATACCATGCTTTGCATTCACTCCTGATATGGAGTAATTTTTTATTAAGAGATCATGACGAACAGCGGCGTATTAATGAAATCCAGGCTCAAAGACTTCTTTGAGGTCTTGGGCCCGTCATATCGCATAATCGGGCCGAAGATCGAAAACGGAGTTGTCATTCTTGCGGAAATCAAATACGGGGATATACCCGCCGGATACAGGGATTCGCAAAAACCCGGACGTTACCGCCTTTCGCCGGAAAAGGATTCCCAGGTATTCTCCTTTTCTTCCGGACCGGATTCCTTTAAACGGTTTCTCAACCCGCCCCTCGCTGAACTTTTTCACTTTCACCGGTTCGAGACGGGCTTAGGGATCACTTCGCCGCCCTTTTCCGAAAAAGGGGGGATTTCTGAGACCGGCCTTCCAATATGTTTCATGGGTATAAGGGCCTGTGATCTGTGGGCGCTTAAACTCTATGACAGGATCTTTCCCGGCGGGCGGGTAAGGGACAGGACATATGAGTCCTTGCGGCGAAATTCGCTCATCATCGCGTTTAATTGCCTCTATCCTTCAGGCAACTGTTTCTGCCTTTCCACTGGGACAGGTCCGGAGGTAAAAGACACCTTTGATGTAGCGGTAACGGAATTAAAAGATTCGTTTCTGCTTGAAGAGGGGAGCGCCAGGGGAAAAGAGATACTCGGGCTACTGCCGCTGGGACATGCAGGCGAAAGGCAGTCCCTTGAAAAACGGGAAAGGATCGAAACGTGCAAGGCGTTATTCAGGAAATCCATTGCCGCAGACGAATTGCCGGAGATAATTTTCAGGAACCTCGATCATCCGCACTGGGAAGATATCGCAAGACGGGACCTCGAATGCGGCAACTGCACACAGGTCTGCCCCACATGCTTTTGCAATACCAGTTACGATTTTGTTTATCCAGGCGGCATCTCCGGTGAAGATAAATGCAACCTGGAATTGTCGGGAAGAAGGCTGCGGAAATGGGATTCCTGTTTTTCCAGAGATTTCGCGCAAGTCCACGGAGGCAATTTCAGGCTATCGAGAAAAGCCAGATACCGCCACTGGATGGCGCACAAACTGGCTTATATGCAGGACCAGTTCGGACTGCCGGGATGCGTCGGGTGCGGCAGATGCATAACATGGTGCCCGGCCGGCATCGACATTACACGGGAGCTGGAGGCTTTGCGACCCCATTCATGAAAGACACATATGACAAATCCCTGCCGTTTGCGGCCAGCATACGGTGGATAAAAAAGGAAACCCGGGACACCTTGAGCTTTGCCCTCCGGATCGAGGACGAACATATCAGGAAAGCGTATGCGTTTGCGCCGGGCCAGTTCAATATGCTCTCGGTCCCCGGTGTCGGCGAGGCCCCTATTTCCATAAGCTCCGGACCTTCTGACGATATCCTCCTGCACACGATAAGGGTTGCCGGAGACGTGACCACGGCCCTTTCCCGCTTTGAGGCGGGAAACGTCCTGGGCGTCCGCGGTCCTTTCGGAAATGGCTGGCCCATGGAAAGGGCGGAAATGAAGAGGCTCCTGATAATAGCCGGCGGGCTGGGCATCGCGCCCCTGCGCCCGGTATTGAGATATATGCTTAAAAATGAAAAGCCCAATGCCAGCCCGGCGGAGATACCCCCGCTCATTTACGGGGCCAGATCGCCAAGAAATATTCTTTTCCGTGATGAATTCCGGTCATACGCTGCCGTGTTCGATGTGCATATCACGGTGGACAAGGCAGACCCCCAGGAACACTGGAGTGGCAATATTGGGCTTATGCCGCCACTGCTCGATAAGATTTCACTTTCATCCAAGGCTCCGGATACAACGGCGTTCATATGCGGGCCGGAGGTCATGATGAGGTGTCTTATCGAAGAGTTGCTCGCTCGTGGCCTCCGGGGAGAGAATATTTTTCTATCTATGGAAAGGAACATGAACTGCGGCATGGGGACCTGCGGGCACTGCATGTTCGCCCAAAAATTCGTTTGCAAAGACGGTCCGGTGTTCAGGTATCAGGATATAGCGGCTCTGCTGGCTGTAAAGGAGCTATGAAAAAACCGACAACCGGGATATTCAAATTCACTTCCTGTGACGGGTGCCAGCTATCCATGCTGAATCTGGAAGACGATATCCTGCGCCTCACCGAATTGACCGAGATCGCCTATTTCCGGGAAGGTGAGGACAATCCGCTTGTGGGGCATTTAGACCTGGCCGTAATCGAAGGCTCCATCTCGACCGAAAGCCAGAAGAAAAAAATAACGGATATAAGGGAAAGGTCCAGGCACCTGATAACCATAGGCGCATGCGCCACCGCCGGGGGCGTACAGGCCTTAAGGAACTGGGCGGATTTTGACGCATTCAAAAAAATTGTATATCCAAAGCCGGATTACATCGATGCGCTTCCGGCCTCGACCCCGGTATCGGAACATGTCCACGTGGACTATGAGCTATGGGGCTGCCCGATAGACACTCTGGAGCTTTCTGAGGTGCTCACCTCCTTTCTGATTGGCAAAAGACCCGGCATTCCGGCCCACAGTCTTTGCATGGAATGTAAGGGAAAGGGCATAGCCTGCGTCCTGGTGTCACGCGAAGAACCCTGTCTTGGGCCTGTCACCCGCTCCGGATGCGGTGTTTTATGCCCGTCTTTAAACAGGGCCTGTTACGGGTGTTTCGGCCCCATGGAGGGGGCCAACATCGAAACACTGTCAGGTATCTTCGAACGGTTTGGATATTCTGCGGACGAGTGCCGGATGATGCTCGACAAGATGAACACATATGCTTTCAGGAAGGAACGCACGGAAAAATCCTGATGGAAAAGAAGACACTCAGGATAGATTACTTATCGAGGGTCGAAGGCGAAGCGGGAGTTTACGCCGAGATTTCAGCGGACCGGGTAAAGGTGGAACTCAGGGTTTTCGAGGCCCCGAGGTTCTTTGAATCATTTCTGAGGGGAAGGTCCCATCAGGACATCGTGGATTTTACCGCCCGAATATGCGGCATTTGTCCGGTTGCTTACCAGATGAGCGCAGTCCATTCAATCGAAAAAATATTCGGAATAGAAATAGACGGTCGAATCCGGCAGTTACGAAGGCTTTTTTACGCCGCTGAGTGGATTGAGAGCCATTCATTACATGTATATCTCCTGCAAGGCCCCGATTTTTACGGGGCCGGAAGCGCCTGGGAAAACAGGGCATATCTTCCCTTTGCAAAGAGGGGACTCGCCTTTAAAAAACTGGGCAATTCCCTTATGGCCATGATTGGTGCCCGGCCGGTTCATCCGGTGTCGGCCAGGGTGGGTGGCTTTTACAAAACGCCGCGAAAAAAGCACTTGACTGCGCTTCTTTCAGAGCTTGAAAGAGCATATGAGCAGTCTTTGAGCGCAATAAGCTGGGCGGCCGGGCTTCCTTTCAATTCTGCATTATCAGGCGATTCCGCCGCTTGGGATTTTGAGTATATCTCTCTTCGCCATCCGAATGAGTATCCCATGAATGAGGGCCGGGTGGTTTCAAATAAGGGGCTTGACGAGTCCATGGATTCGTTTGCCGGCATCACCAAGGAATATCAGACTGAATATTCAAACACCCTTCACTCAAATATACAAAGAGACGGTGAGAAAACAAGTTATTTGGTAGGCCCCCTTGCCCGCATCAACCTGAATTCCGGGCTGCTGCCCAGCGAAATCATAAATGCGATGAAGGAATCCGGCGTGGCAATCCCAATTAAAAATGTCGAGATGGGCATCATTGCCCGTTCAGTGGAGATCGCATACGCCTTTCATGAGGCAATAAGAATAATAAAAGGGTACGAGGAGGCCGGGCCAGACGCCGCTTGCGACTTTAAAACCCGTTCAGGCACGGCCACCTGGATTACCGAAGCCCCGCGGGGCATGCTTATCCACCATTATACGCTGGATGACGGAGGGCACGTGGAAAACTGCGTTATTATACCTCCCACCGCTCAGAATGCGGCCCACATAGAGCGGAGCCTCCATAATTATCTGAGGAGGAATGCCGAAAAGTCCCTGGAAAGCCTGGAGAAGGGATGCGAAAAGATAATAAGGAGCTATGACCCCTGCATCTCCTGCTCGGTGCATCTGGTGAAAATGTAAATGGTTTAATTGTCCGCATCCGGTGTCCATTTCTTTCTAAGATTATAGACTAAAATTTGAAAGGCATTTTGATGAAGTTCCTGATTGAATCCGCAGACGCTTCAAATATAATTTAATCAGGATGTTACCCGAAAAAGAAAATCTCCTGCGGCCATCTGCAGGGCATTCTGATATGCACAATGAAGGGACGGTGACGGCAATCCGGGGGAGCGTTGTGGATGCCGAGTTTACTGACCGCCTGCCCCGCATAAATAATCTCCTTCGGGCCGGCGCCAAACAGCACATAGCCATTGAGGTCGCCTCACACCTTGATGCACGGACTGTAAGGGGCATCGCACTTACGCCTACACAAGGGCTTGCACGGGGAAGCAGAATAGTTGACACAGGGGCCCCAATCCGGGTCGCCGTGGGCAGGGAGCTTCTGGGCAGGGTATTCAATGTATTAGGAGAGCCTATTGACCGGAAAGGCCCGGTTGAGGCTGCCGAAAGAATGAGTATCCACAGGCCCCCCGTGTCCTTGCCGGAGATCTCGATAAGCTCTGAAATATTCGGGACAGGAATAAAGGCCATCGATTTGCTCTCACCATTGGAAAAAGGGGGGAAGGCGGGCATGTTCGGCGGCGCCGGAGTGGGCAAGACCGTCATCATCACGGAACTTATTCACAACATGCCCGTGAAGAGGCAAAAGGGCGGCATCAGTTTTTTCTGCGGCATAGGCGAACGCGTGCGCGAGGCGGAAGAGCTTTTGAGCGAGATGGAATCAGAGGGTATCATCGAAAGGACCGTAATGGTATTGGGGCAGATGAACGAGCAGCCTGGCGCGCGTTTCCGCGTGGGCCACACGGCCCTTACTATGGCCGAGTATTTCAGGGACCATGAACAGATGGATGTCCTCCTTCTCATAGACAATATATTCAGGTTTGTCCAGGCTGGTTCGGAAGTTTCGGGGCTCATGGGCAGGGTCCCTTCCAGGGTCGGTTACCAGCCCACACTGTCGACCGAGCTGGCGGAGCTTGAGGAACGAATATGCAGCACCCGGTCGGGCTCGATTACATCGGTGCAGGCGGTCTATGTGCCTGCGGATGATTTTACCGATCCTTCGGCCGTCAACACGTTCGCACATCTGTCCGCCTTCGTGGTCCTTTCCAGGAAAAGGGCC
>JAKAEG010000104.1 GCA_021819985.1 Nitrospirota bacterium
GGCCTTTTTTATTGTGCACAAATCCGGAACGTGAGGAGGCGGGTTTTATGAGATGGGATGCGAATAAATACGATTCGGTAAAGGCGCCGCAGGTCGATGCAGGAAGGGAGCTGGTAAGGCTTGCCGGGGTGAAAAAAAAGGATTCGATACTGGACATCGGCTGCGGCACGGGCAAGCTCACCCTTGAACTGGCGAGGCTGGCCCCCGAAGGCAGCATAACCGGGGTAGACCCTTCGGAGGAGATGCTTAAAAAGGCCAGGGATGTCTTTGTTAATTCGCCGAAAGTCTGCCTCATAAAGGGCAGCGCGCAGGAGATGGATTTTGAGGGTGAGTTCGATCTGGTCTTCTCGAATTCGGCCCTGCAATGGGTGAAAGAGCAGCGCCTGGCAATCGAGCGGGCTTACACGGCATTAAAGCCGGAAGGAAGGATAGCTTTCCAGATGCCGCCCAAGGGTTTCTGCCATGAGTTTTTTGAGTACTCGGGCTCGGCCATAAAGGAGTTGCGCTTCGATCGGTTTTTTAAGGATTTTGAATTGCCGTGGTGTTTCGTATCAAAGCAAGAGTATGCGGGATTACTGAAAGATACGGGATTTTTAAATGTAAAGGTCTTTTACAGGGACTACAGGCTGACCTTCGGATCAATAAAAGAGGTGCTTGACTGGTGGAGTTCGGCCGGCCTCAGGCCGTATCTCGCGATGCTGCCGGAGCCGGAGCAGGAATCTTTTAAATACGCTTTCGCCATGCAGTTTGAAAACAACCGCACCGGCAGGGGCATCGAGTTCAATTTCAGAAGGCTCTTTGCATTTGCCAACAAATAGAAAGGGGTTTGAGGACAATGCCTTTCGAGTTCTTCAGGCCAGGATGCTGGTGCTTAAGGCAGGCTGAAAAATTTTGACTGGAGAGAATAATCGGGCTGAAATCCTGAGAGCCTGGAACCGGAATAAAAACTTTCGAAAGAAGGGGGTCATGGTGAAAAAAGAGACACAGTGCATCCACAGCGGTACAATCGAGAACGGCGGCACCGGAGGCGTGACCTCGCCCGTATTTCCCTCAACTGCATTCGATTATCTGGAAAAGGACGACTTACCGTATCCCAGGTATTTCAACACCCCGAACCAGAAGGCCGTTGTCGAGAAGGTCTGCGCCCTGGAAGGGGCGGAAGACGGGGTCCTATTCGCATCCGGAATGGCTGCGATAACCACGGCGATATTCGCCTTCGCCGGCAGCGGCGATCACGTGGTCATGATGGACGAACTTTACGGGGGCACGCATGCCTTCGCAACGGACCAATTCAAAAAATTTGGCATAGAACATACCTTTGCGGCGACCGATTCCGGTTCCATAGCGGCTGCGATCAGGGAAAATACAAAAGTGATCGTGCTGGAATCTCCGGCAAACCCGCTCCTTGGCGTCATCGATATCAGGAAGGCCGCGGAATCCGCAAGGGGCCGGAAGCAAAAAATAATCACCATAATCGACAACACCTTCGCCACGCCGGTAAACCAGAACCCCTTAAAATACGGCATCGATGTCGTGGTCCACAGCGGCACAAAGTACCTGGGCGGCCACAGCGACCTCTGCTGCGGGATGACGGTCACGACAAAGGAATACGCCAAACGGATCCGGGAAACGGCGAAACACCTGGGAGGCAGCGTCAACGCGCTAACATGTTACCTGCTGGAGAGGAGCCTGAAGACCCTGGCTATCAGGGTCGGCAGGCAGACCGAAAACGCCGCCCGGATAGCGGAATTTTTTGAGGCAAACCGTAAAATCAAAAAAGTATACTATCCGGGACTGGCCTGCTCTCCACACCATGAACTGGCGAAATCCCAAATGGAGGGTTTCGGAGCGATCGTCTCATTTGAACCGGATGCGGACGCCGGACGGTTCGTTAGGGCGCTTCGCCTCATCAAACCGGCGGTGAGCCTGGGCGGCATAGAATCGACCATTTGCTCTCCTGCGGTCACTTCTCATGCGAAAATGTCCGCCGATGAAAGAAAGAGGATCGGCATCAGCGATAGTCTTTTGCGGTTGTCCGTAGGCATAGAACACTCCGATGACTTGCTCGCGGACATCGAGAGGGCATTGAAATAAACGGGATGAGAGAAAGGCGTTGACAGGTATTGAGGATGAGGGCGGCAGCGGCATTATCCGGAAGTACAAGGAGCGGCCAGATCGCCGCATTGAAGGAAGCCTGGTTCCAGGACGTCGACTGCTTTTATAAATACGGGATATTTTCAGTTTCCGGGGGAAGAAAATAAGAGGGTTTGTTATAATCGGGAAATACAAAGAGGGTTATGGAACAGCTACCACGTCAAAATAAAGCGCCTTATAAATTTGAGGACATTTACGCGGCATTTTATCCGAAAATACTCCGCTATGTGGACCGCTTGATTGGGCATGATGCCGAAGACGTTACCCAGGAGGTTTTCCTGAAGGTGAACGCGGCCCTTCCCAATTTCCGGGGCGAATCCAGTCTGTCGACATGGGTCTACCGGATCACAACGAACACAGCCGTGGACCATCTGAGGAAAATTTCATGCGGGTGGCCCGAACATAAATCGGCCCTTCCGGCGGACGGAGATTTTCCGGATGATAATGAGGAAATGGCCGGGGAAGCGCTCGCCACCTCCCTGGATTCGCAACTGGTCCGGAAGGAAATGAACGAATGCATTCGCGGCATCGTGGACGGGTTGCCGGAAAGTTACCGGACTGTGCTGGCTCTGAGCGAGATGGAAGAGTTCACTAACGCGGAGATCTCCGAAATCCTGGGCGTTTCGCTGGATACGGTGAAGATCAGGCTGCACCGCGCAAGGGCAAGGCTGAAAAAAGCACTTGAGTCCAATTGCAATTTCTATCGAGATGAGCGAAACGAACTAGCCTGCGACCGGAAGGCCACCGCGCTCAAATTCCTCGAAAATTAGATGTATCCTTTTTCTCCTTTCATCCGTCTATAGGTTTGAAAGGAGAATATCATGACAAAACCAAACGAAAATTTCACTGTCAAGGTTTCAAAAACCGGTAACTCATGTGCCGCCGGGGAAAAGGCCGGCAGCAAAAACCTGGAGGAAGGTAAAATCCCTGTCCTTTCCTGCGAGGGGGCCTGCATACGGGGGGAGATAGCCCGCCTCGCGGCAAACATGGTGGCAAAGGAGGAGCCTTACCGGAGGGGTTGCCATGGGGAATTATTCACCGTTCCAGCCTCCGCCCTGGCCATGTGGATAAAGACAGCGGGGAAGGTAGTGCTCATCGATGGTTGTTTCCTCAGGTGCCACGGCAGGATACTCGAAAATCTGGTTGGGGCGGAGAATCTGGTGCAGTTCGACGCATATTCCCTATATAAAAAATATTCGGACCTCTTTTACGCCGATTCCATACCTGAAAAAGAGCGGTTGGAGACGGCGCGGATGGTGGCGGACTCGGTCCTCGCGGAGCTGAAAAGGTAACCGGGGCCCATTACATCTTTATAATGACTTCGCGCACGGCAAGTTCATCCGCATTTATGGAACCGCCGCCCATGTGGTCAGCAAGCCCCAATTTGGCCGCAAAATGCGCTCGAAGCGTTAAGTACCCAATTTTGAGACTCGTTGCATTTGTTATAATTCGGCATATTCGTCAGGGGGGACACACATGTCAAGGGATAGGGAAGACTAAAGGACCAGCTCGAAATCATGATAAACCTGAGGCCGATGAGAACGGAAAATATAACTGAAATTAAAAATTGGCCGGCATATACCGGTGATTTTGAGCAAATGAATTATGCCCTTAGGGAAAACGGGTGGTTGGATGAATTCAGCAACAGGCCAAATACATGGATATACATTGCTGAATTAGGTAAGCAGGTCGTGGGATTCAGTCTGCTCTGTATTGAGGTAGACGGAGAAGCAGAATTTCGCATCGCCATCCATCCGTGCCGGATGAGAACCGGATTTGGATCAAGATAACTCTTTCAACCCTGGGAAAGGGCTTTGGCGAACTCGATCTGGATAGAATCCGTCTAATTGTAAGGGAAACTAATCACCCGGCCAAAAAGGGTGTAAAGCTGTAGATGCGTGGTCTCCGGTACGAAAGGATTTTCTGGAGGAAGGAAATTAACGATGATTTTCAACTGGGACGGTTCCGCGTTGAATTTTTTTGATGCGGTGGGCTTTCTGCATTCGTCGCCCCGGTCCGCTGGTCAAGGGCAGGCTGACTGATGAAACGCGCACTGCTGGTTATAGATGTACAGAACGAATATTTTACTGGCAAGCTGCCTGTAACATATCCTGCCGGAAGTCTTGAAAATATTATCAAGGTTATGGAAGCCGCCAAAGAGAATGGCATCCGAATTGCTGTGATACAGCACCGGGCTGCCGCTACTGATTCTCCTGTCTTCAAATTCCGGAGTCTTGAATGGGAAATCCATCCGGAAATTGCGGGACGTCCGAGGGATATCCTGATAGAAAAAACACTTCCGGGGAGTTTTACCGGCACGGAGCTTGAGTCCTGGTTTAAGGAAAATGAAATAGATACGGTAACCATTTCCGGCTACATGACCCAGATGTGCTGCGATACCACGGCCAGGCAGGCCTTCCACCGTGGCTATAAAGTGGAGTTTTTATCCGATGCAACAGGGACCCTTGCCTTTTCGAATAATGCCGGGTCCGTAACCGCCGAGGAACTCCATAGAGCGATACTGGTTACCCAGGCCCACCGGTTCAGCGCTGTAATGAAAACCGCTGAATGGATAAAGGAGCTTGGGAGCTAAATGAGAGTAAGGTGGAAAAAGATCAAGTGCGAGTCCATCATTTAGATTGCGAATACCTTTTATGAATTCCATCACAAAGATCTTTTCTGTCGTGTACTGAAGAAAGACCTCAGGGAATTTAATCTGTGGATCGCCCTTGAAATGGTAGGAGCAATGAATGGCATTTTTCCCCTCTTTGCTGAAATCCAGTTCGCGGTCCGTCCATTTTGAGAATTCTTTTACGAGCATTTTTGGCCTGTTTTTCCTGGTTGATGGGATGAAGCGTTCGACCAGTGATGAATGC
This sequence comes from Nitrospirota bacterium, assembly GCA_021819985.1. GTDB lineage: Bacteria > Nitrospirota > Thermodesulfovibrionia > Thermodesulfovibrionales > JdFR-88 > JAKAEG01. Next base: position 5,031 of record JAKAEG010000104.1, read on the forward strand.
GTATAAACTTTTAAGGGCATCATGGCATTTCCCTGGAAGAATTCAACTGTTTTCACTCAGATGAACCGCCTATGCTTCTGTAGGAAGTCTATCAGCATTTGTGGCTGGATGTAAGTAAAACGAAAACGCTCGAGCTGAGCAGGTCAAAACCCCTTATTCACGTCGTCAGACCTGAAAGGATCTCGAATCCGCCTGTTATATCCAGAAGCTCCTCCGTTATCGAGTCCTGCCTGAGCTGTCTATACCGGGCATTCAGTTCATCCAGTTTTGCTTCTATATTCTTTTCGGCCATCTGCATGGACGAGAGGCGGGCGGCATTTTCGCTCGCCAGGGACTCGGAAAACGCTTGGTAGAGCGCAATAAAAAGATACCGGCGAATAAGCGAAGAGAAAAGCTTTCTCTTTTCAATCCTGAAAAAAGGGATGGAGTGGGTTGGCCATTTACGGCCTTCAATTTCATGAAGCCATTCGCGGTCGACGGGAAGGAGCTTTACCGACACTGGATTATAGACAACTCCGTGAGATAATTTGTTGTAGAAGAGAAAAACTCTATCAAGCCCTTTTTTTTCCAGGCTTTCTATTGCAAAAAGGACCTTATAGACGATGGAGGTGACCGCCGGGATTGCCCCGGGCATGTCAAAAAGGGCCTGAATGCCCTCTCCTGCTTCCTCAAGGGCAGGTGCAATGCGCGCTCCAGCGGCAATGATCACTCTTTCCTGCCTGTCTGGCTCAAGTTTCTCTATCTCAGCCAGGTAATGAGATGATATCTGGTCATTGAAGCGCCCGCAAAGCCCCTGATCCGAGCCGAAGACAACGGCGCAGAGTCGTCCTTTCCCCCTCTGGATATTCCAGAGGGCTTCCACTTCTCCCCTCACGGCCGCCTGAAGCCCAAGGTCAATCGTCCTTGCATAATCGGCAAGGGCCTCCACTGCCCGCGTATATTGACGAATGTTTACGGAGGCAATCGTCTTCATTATTTTCACTATCGAGTGGATATCCTCCGCGATTTCTATTTTTCTTTTGAATTCTTCGAGCTCGAGCATTTTCAGGCGGCCCCTTTTACGTTCGCTGCGGCCCTGTTTGCGGCTTCCATAAGCCTGTTAATATCCTCATCCGGGAGCTTTTCCCCTGATGTGATTTTCCTCTGCAGGTCTGCAAACTCTTCCCGGATGATTTTTCCCAGTTCATTTTCCGCCTTGACGAAATCTTCCAGTTTGAGCCCGTCAAAAATCCCGCTTGTGACCGCAAGAAGTATCCCTGTTTGCTCCGCAGGGGACTTTGGATCATACTGGTGCTGTTTCAGGATTTCCCGGACCCTCCTGCCGCGCTCCAGTGTCTTTAGCGTATTCTCATCCAGCCTCGTACTGAAACGAGAGAATTTTTCGAGCTCTTCGAATTGCGCGTAAGAGAGTTTCAGTTCACCCGCAACGGCGAGATAGGCCGGGTATTGCGTCTTTCCACCCACTCTCGATACCGATTTCCCGACATCAACAGCGGGCATCATGCCTTTTTGGAAGAGCAGGGGGGAAAGATATATCTGCCCGTCCGTTATGGAGATAAGGTTTGTGGGGATGTATGCCGCCACATTCTGTGCTTCTGTCTCGATTATGGGAAGGGCCGTAAGAGAGCCGCCGCCAAGCTCCTTGTTCAAATGGGTTGAACGTTCAAGGAGACGGGAATGGATATAAAAGATATCTCCTGGATAAGCCTCCCTTCCAGGGGGGCGTCTCAAAAGGAGGGAGAGCTGTCTGTAGGCCCAGGCATGCCGCGTCAGGTCGTCATATATAATCAGGACATCTCTGCCCTTCTCCATGAAATACTCTCCCATGGACGTAGCGGCATAGGGTGCTATGAACTGAAGACCGGGGGGATCCTCGCCAGCCGCCACTAGAATGATGGTATGCTGCATGGCGTCATTCCTGCGGATGTCGTCAATGACTTTCGCAACGGACGAGAGCCTCTGTCCTATAGCGCAATAAATGCAGATCACATCCTTGCCGCGCTGATTGATTATCGTATCCACAGCTATAGCCGTCTTGCCGGTCTGCCTGTCCCCGAGTATCAACTCCCGCTGGCCTTTCCCGATCGGAATGAGCGCGTCTATCACCTTAAGCCCCGTAAGGAGGGGTTCCGTCACCGGCGCCCTGTCCATGATGGCCGCCGCCTCGCGCTCCACTGGCAGACGCCTCATTGCGAGTATGGGCCCCTTTGAGTCAAGGGGTTCGCCTACTCCATTCACGACACGTCCGAGGAGTTCCTCTCCGACAGGCACATCGAGTATCCTGCCCGCCCGGCGCACGTCGGCTCCCGCCTCAAGGGAGACACTCTCTTTAAGAAGAATTATCCCTACGTTATCAGGCTCAAGCGTAAAGGCGATCCCCAAGGTGTCATCCTCGAAGAGCACGATCTCATCGTACTCAACTCCCGGAAGGCCTTTGATGCGGGCTATGCCGCTGCCTACAAATGTGACCATACCGCTTTCGGACAGCTCTATCGCGGGCTTGCGCTCCTTGAGGGCCCTTTCAATTGCCGCGATGGAATCCTCCAGAACGGCCTTCATTTTTCCGTTTTTATTCATTTGAGCCCGTTTCGGTTTTTGCTTCTATGAATTTGCCTATCTTCTCTTCCATCCTGTCAAGATATTCCTTGAGATTCCAAGCCACCTTGTATCCGTTTCCATTAACTTCGATGCCTGATATGAGTTTCGGAGATATCTCATATTTGATCTCAACCCAGCTTCCTATCTCCCTTTGCAAGAAATCCGAAAATTCTTTTTTGTCTGGCATATCAAAGGCGCTTCTTACGATGACAACCCCGCCACCGAAAACGATATGCCTGCCGATTTCCTCTTTCTTTTTTTCGTCAAGGCTGGCCATTTTCTTTTTGAAGGAACCGATCATCTCTTTTTCAATCCCTGAATTGGCAATGTCTCTTAAGGACTGTCTTGACACGGCAAAAGCCTCATGGGCGGCCTTTCTCCTTAGTTCATCAAGGAAGGATATCTTTTCCTCTTCCAGGGACTCAAGCCACGCGGCCTTTTCCTCTTCCACCTCTTCCCTGGCCCTGTCCAGCAGGTCTTCTTTCTTCCCGTCTGCCTCAATTCGCGCCGCCCGGAGCATTTCCTCGCGCTTGCCCTCAATCTCGCTTATCTTCCGGATATATTCGTCCGCGGAACGCCCGGCTTCCTCTTTCCTCTTTTTCGCCTCGTCCAGCCTGCCAGCAATGTCTTTCTCCCGCCTGTCCATGGCTTCTGTGACAGGCTTGTAAAGGAAACGTTTTAAGAGCCAGACCAGTATGATGAAATTGAGGATCTGCGCGACGACGGTGTACCAGTCAATGAGCATGGATTTTTATCTTCCGCCCTTCGCCCTCAAAAAATCCCAAAAGGGGTTCGCGAACAGCAGAATCATTGCAATGACAAAGGTGTATATGGCTAAAGACTCTATGAAGGCGAGGCTTACAAAGAGGGTCCTCGTTATCGTATTTGCCTCATCAGGCTGCTGAGCGATTGCGCTTAACGCCTGCGATGCCGTCCGGGCCTCTCCCAAAGCCGGCCCTATCCCACCGATGGCCATTCCGAAACCGGCGGTTATGATCGATGCAAGCGCGATGATAGTAAGACTGTCCATTTTTTCCTCCTTTTATTTTTCCTCCGTCCGGCCTTTCCTTACCTCATGGGCGCGGGCTGCGGAGGCGATGTATACAAGGGCAAGCACGGCGAATATGTACGCCTGTATGAGGCCGATCACGAGGCCAAGGGCGTGCATAAGCACGGGAAAGAAAAACGGCGAGACGGCAATCAGGATAACAATCAGTTTTGTCTCGCTCATTACGTTGCCGAAAAGCCTTACGGCCAGGGCAAGAGTGCGGGAGATTTCTCCCATTAGATGAAATGGCAACATGAAAACCGAGGGTTGGATATAATGTTCCAGGTAGCCGGCAACCCCCTCTTCCAGGACCCCGAAAAGGGGCACGGCGATGAAAACACAGATAGCCAGTGCCGCAGTCGTGGAAAGCGAACCCGTTGGAGGCTCGAAGCCGGGTATGACGCTTAGGACGCTCGCGGTCCCGATAAAAATGAAAAGCGTCCCGATGAAGGGGAGATATCTCTCGGGGTGGGGGACCCCGGTCTCTTTTATCTGGTTTTGTACGAAACCGATTATGATCTCAAGCATATTCTGGCCTCTGCCTATATTTGCCTGAGAGGTCAGTTTTCGGGTTATACCTCGCGATAATATCACAAGGAGGATCATAATGGCCCATGTGAAGGCGATAGTTTCGTTTACCACGATCCGGCCATGCCGGAAGAGAACCATCTGGTCGGGCGTTAATCTCATTTGTAATTCTGCCGGAAGGTTTTAATACGATGCCGGACTTTATTTTTCTTGTTATGAGCGTTCTGGAGAAAATGAACCCGGCAAGGACCGGCAGGAGCCTGTGCCATTTGCCACCGGCCGCAACAAAAAAGGTGCAGACTACAAGAGAGGACCTCCCAAAGAAACTCACCATCAGCACTGCAGCGGGCCTGTTTGTTTTTGACAGGGCCTGTAATGTTATCCACAATCCCAAAAAATAGAAAAGACCGGTTAAAACGCCTGCC
>JAKAEG010000105.1 GCA_021819985.1 Nitrospirota bacterium
AGAAGTTGCCTGAACGGATTAAAAAATACTTCAAGCACCCGAGGATAGACTATGCAGCATAGGTTCACTGTTAAATTGCCGGGTTAATAGTGGCGGTCCCGTTAATGAACTGTATCCACGCTATAGGACTAATTCGTGTTCTTCCGGCAAGGCTGCGTGAAAAAATAAAAAACAAAAGTTAACATCGGTTGACGTCATAAAATTAGGAGGTCACCGATGTTGAACGAAACTCACCCCACCCTGGAAGAGATCCAAGAGCGGTTCGAGCAGTGGCGCCGTGACAAGAAAGGCCGCGAAAAAATCCCTGAGACATTATGGGCGGCTGCCGCAGCGTTAGCCAGTCGGCACCCGGTTTTTAAAATAGCGGAGGCGCTGCGGCTCAATTATAACGATCTTAAGGAGCGGGCCAGTAAAGGCTCCATTGGAACTCCAGGCTCCCCTGCCTTCGTTGAATTCAAGCCTGTCCCTGCGGCAACGGTCTCGGAATGCGTGATCGAGATAGAGAAGCCCGGGGCGAAGATGAAAATATCCTTTAAGGGAGGGGTTGATGTTTTTGAACTTTCGAAATCGTTCTGGGGAGCCGGGGCATGATCCAGATAACGCCCCAGATGAGGATATTGGTGGCGGTCGAGGCTGTAGATTTCAGGAAGGGAATAGACGGTCTCGTTGGAATATGCCGCGGGACTTTGCAGATGGATCCGTTTGCCGGATATCTGTTTGTGTTTAGGAACCGGGCGGGCACATCGGTAAAAGTGCTGATGTACGATGGCCAGGGCTTCTGGCTTTGCCAGAAGAGACTTTCGAAAGGGCGTTTCTGGTGGTGGCCGAAGACTGGGGAAGGTGAATTAAGGACCTTGGCGGCCAACCAGTTTCAAACTCTTCTTTGGAACGGGGACCCGGACAAAGCGGGCGCCCCATTTTGGAAACAAATCCCCGCCTGATTTTTCGCTGGACACAGAAAGGCCCTTTTCGTATAATGTCTGCATGAGATATTGCGGGCGCGAATTTACCGATGCAGAAATAGACCTGATACGCCGCCTCATAGCCACTACACCACGAATAAACAGGGCCAAACTCTCGCGCATATTCTGCGAGCAGGTGGGATGGTTAAAGCCCGACGGCGGTCTCAAGGACATGAGCTGCCGGGTGGCGATGCTCCGGATGCACAGGGACGGACATATCTGTCTGCCGCATCCTCAAAAGCCAGCAAATAATGATCTGAAAAAAGGCAGAAGGACACTTCTGGCCGAGCCACAGCCTGAAATCCTTCAGCCCGCCGGGGAACATGCACTGGAGATTGATCTGGCCAATAAAGGGGATAGCGCGCTTTGGAACGAATACATGGACCGGTATCACTATCTGGGATATTTCCCATTGCCAGGGGCGCAGCTTAGGTATTTCGTGAGGTCAGGAGGCCAGACGCTGGCGCTGCTTGGGTTTGGCGCGGCGGCATGGAAGACGGAGCCCCGGGACAGCCACATCGGCTGGGACGCGGAAACCCGGAAGCGGAACCTCCATCTCATAATAAACAATGCGCGGTTTCTCATGCTCCCCTGGGTCCGCTCAAAAAACCTGGCGTCGAGAATCCTGTCCTTGGTAGGCAGGCGCATTGCGTATGACTGGAAGAAGCGGTACAACTATGAGCCCGTTCTGCTTGAGACGTTTGTGGAGAAGGAGCGGTTTCAGGGCACCTGTTATAAAGCCGCAAACTGGATTTACACAGGGGATACCAAGGGCAGAGGGAAACTGGATGTCAGGCACGCGCACAATCAGCCGGTGAAGAGCGTCTGGCTGTACCCCCTCAGAAAGGATTTCAGAAAACTGCTGACGAGGAATGAAGGATAGACAGCGTATAGAGCTTACCCCCGAAGAACTGGATGGGCTGATCCACCGTTTGGACGCCGGGACCCTTACCGAAAAAGACCACGAGATAATCAAGGCCATCATAGAGACGTATCTGATCTTGAGTCAAGCCGCGCAGGACAAGGACACGAGGATCAACAAACTGCTGAGGATGATCTTCGGGGCAAAAACGGAAAGGGCCGATAAGATACTGCCCCCCAAGCCAGAGGCAGATAAGGCCGATGAAACGCCCGAAGACGAAGACACGGATGCCGTGGACAAACCAAAGGGGCACGGAAAAAACGGGGCATGCGCATATACCGCGGCAGAAAAAATCGCCGTCCCTTATACCGGCCTGAAACCCGGGGACAATTGCCCGCTGTGTCCTGGCGGCAAGGTGTATCCCTGGGCGCCCGGAACGGTTGTCAGATTCACGGGCGGTGCACCCCTTCAGGCAAAGATCTGGGAACTTCAAAAGCTCCGCTGCAATCTGTGCGGAGAAATCTTTGCGCCCAGGTTGCCAGAAGAGGCCGGAGCTGAAAAATACGATGAGAGCGCAGGGGCCATGGTCGCCCTACTTCGATACGGAAGCGGCGTCCCCTTCAACAGGATCGAACAGCTGCAGGAGAGCATGGGAATCCCTCTTCCGGCCTCCACTCAGTGGGAAATCGTCAACACAGCTGCCGAACCGGCGTCCTATGCCTATGACGAACTGGGGAGGCATGGCGCTCAGGGCAATGTCATTCATAACGACGACACCCCTATGAAAATACTCTCCATGGTTAGAGATGAAGACGACGAGAGAAAAGGGATATTCACCACCGGGATGCTTTCCGTGGTCAATGGCATAAAGGTTGTACTGTTTAAGACAGGGCGGAATCATGCCGGCGAGAATATGACCGATCTGCTTAAACTCCGGGACCAGTCCCTCGGCCCGCCCCTCCAGATGTGTGATGCCCTTTCCAGGAACATATCAAAAGCGTTCGGGACCATTCTGTGCAACTGCATGTCCCATGGCCGGAGGAATTTCGTGGATGTTGTGAACAGCTTCCCTGAAGAGTGCGGGCACGTTATCGAGACGCTGGCCGGGGTCTACAAAAACGACGAAACCGCCAAGAAACAAAACATGACACCTCATGAGCGGCTCCTCTATCACCAGGCCCAGAGCGGCCCACTGATGGAGGGGCTCTTCACATGGATGAAAGACCAGATAGACGGCAGAAAAACTGAGCCCAATTCAGGGCTGGGGAAGGCTATCTACTACATGCTGAATCACTGGGAGCCCCTGACCCGTTTCCTCAAAGTTGAAGGCGCTCCTCTGGATAATAATCTCTGCGAACAGGCCCTGAAAATGGCGATCCTCCATCGCAAAAACTCCCTGTTCTATAAGACACTCCGGGGCGCACACGTTGGCGACATCTTCATGAGCCTGATCCACACCTGCAGGCTTTCAAACGTAAATCCTTTCGACTACCTCGTCGCCCTTCAGAAACATTCCGCCGAGGTCGCCCGGAATCCCCAGGACTGGCTACCCTGGAATTACACCGCCGCCGCAGCCATGCCCCAGCCGGTATAGCGCTTCCCCTTACGCCATTCTAGACGAGTCAAGCAGCCTTGCCGGAAGGACACACTAATTCTTGTATCGAAATAGCCTTCAAGCCCAATATTGTCAACCGGGACTACCCAATAATAAGCAGAATTTACAACTCCTATTTTTACTGTATCCGTATATGCAGTCTGGTTTATTGACACCAGTGCAGTGCCATTACCCGGCCAGGCTTGGCTGTTCGTCACTTGGCGATAGACATCGTAAGCCGTGGCGTTGGCGGCTGCACCCCATGTCAAATAAACTTTGCCGTTACCGGGGGAGGTCGCATTTATAAAATTCACTTGGCCTGTAGGGATCCTTTTCTTTAATCCTGCTGCGGCTTCCATCTGGCTGACTGAACCGCAGCCACTGAGGATTATGGACAAAGCGATACATATAATAATCCTCAGTAAAATACCGCCCACTCTCTTTTTATTCATAACATTTCCTTCCTAAATTTTCCCGCGAAAAATTTTTTCGAGAGAGGAAAACGTCCCCCCCTTCCCCGATATAGTCTGCTTCACATCTATGGTTATTTCGAAGTCGGCATTCGTCCCCTTTTCAGGAATGTACGAATTCATCTTATCTCTCCATTGATGTTTTTCACCCTTTGATTCTCAGAATAGCCCTGAAATCTCGCCTGATACCTCTTTTGACATGGACGGCGTGGCATAATCAAACGCCATGTTATGTCCTTTGGCCTGCGACACGACCCTGTCGCGATAGACCATCCAACCCTTGATCCCGGAATGGTAAGTATGAAGGGTACTATCCGTCCCCTGGCTGGCGTGCGTGTTCGTTTCAGTATAAGTCCCTGTTTGCCTCTGCTCCACCTGAATATCCGTCACCATCATATACTGGTCATCGTGATACACGCTGCCGATAATGGCGCCAAGACCTGCGCCAACCAGACCGCCTACTTCGGTCCCGGTTGCGTTGTTCTTCATGACATTTCCAAGTAGCGCGCCTCCGAATCCGCCCGCCAGGGCCCCTTCTGCCGTATAGCTTTTATCCTCCTTACCGACGTAAAGGATGTTGTACATCAGCATATATTGGGCCTTATCCGGGTCATCGGTAATACGGTAGCCCTTCTCTACAAGGCCAGCTTTAATCAGCTCCATAAAACGCAGTCCCTGGGCACCGGAAGTATTATGGCCATAGACATAAACAACTCTTTTAGTGGGAGAAACTGGTTGCAGAAAGATAGAGTTTGACATCCTCGCCGAAAGCTGCATGTTTCCGGCGGACAGACCGCTTGAACTGGCCGCCTGCGGGGCCGGCCCCTGGGCTGTGATGCACCCAAACATCGATACTGCAAGCATCGTCATTAGTCCTATGAAACTGATCCTTTTGAGATTCAATTTAAAATTCCCTCCTTTTGGACAGTTAATGCTCATATTTAATCGTTTGGAAAGAGGGAAGAATTCCCCTCTTCCCAAAATAACGCTATTATTGAATAGACGACCACGGAATGCTTCCGGTGTCATACTCATAGATACCATCCCCATCGGCATCCACTTTTATATCGGCATAGCCATAAGAAGGGACCGAAAGAATAGCGGAAGAGTTATTCGCCCCAACAGCGGTCAACGCCCCTGCCGATGGATAGTCCCATGGCGAGTAGAATACGAATGCCGAAGGGGTGGAGACGGTCACATAGCCGAAAACCGGGTCGTAGAATGTGCCCGCCAGAGTTAAATCCAGTTCGCTAAGGTTTCCTGAGGCGTATTTCAACACAGCTCCCAGATTGAAATTATCAATCCAGTAAATATTCCCTGTGCTGTCCTTTAACAAAAGGTCTTCAGTGGCAGAAAGATTCGTCAGTTCAGGCACCGAATCCCATGTGAGAGAAAAATTGATCGTACCTGCCACGTTAAAAGTAATGGAGCCATCCTCCACATTCAAATTACTTGTATTAAAAGAAAATTGTTGGGGAAGCTGCTGGGAATTGAGCGACCCTGAATAACTTCCCGATCCATTGATTGTTATTCCGTCCATGCAGTAGCTGCTGAATGTTCCCGTCCCGCTAAATGTATTATTGGACGAATCGGCAGTCAAAGAGACATTGGCGCTTCCTCCACAATTGCCGTAAATGGTTTGGCTTGAACTCTGAGATGCTTTTTGGACCGTATCCCCGGAGTTGGAGGAAGTTTTGAAATTGATCTGATCAACTGTGCCCGGAATCGTTTTTGCAATTAATAAAAGCCATGGCTGGCTGGAGATGCCATTATTCTGTACTGTCAGAGCCGTCAGCGCGCTTCCAGACGTTGCACCGGAAAATAAGGAACTGATGACCTCCCTGGAATCCGCATTGGTTATGGCTGCCTGAACCGTTTTACCTGAATAGGTCATGCCGCCTGCGCTATATGTATTTGATGAAGTACTCCCTCCGCCGGTGGATGGCGAACTGCTTCCGCCGCCCCCTCCGCAGGCCGAAAGAATGAATAAGGCGGAAAAGATCAGAAAGCCGCGCCAAAAAATTCTTCTAAGATTACAACTCATCAAAAAACCCTCCCTTATGAATGAATTTTTTCATCTGTTTTTCAGGTCGCCGTAAGTTATTGAACAGATTCCTTTGTTTGTTCCTGTGGTATGGATTCAGTTTCTTGGAACTGTCCCTGTAATGGTTTCTTCTTTCTTTTTATCAGTTTCCACAGCGGTCTGTTCAGATGGTTTATCTTCAGAACTCATGGTATCACTCGTTTTTAAAAGCTCCCTTTCTACGGCCTTGAAAAAACGATTGTAAAAGGCGGCATTTTTTACAGTTTTTTCTTCTTCTTGAGCGCTTGTAATTGTGCTACCGGTCTTTATCGGTGTAGGCACACTTAGTCCAATAAAAATGGGTATATGAAAATAATTACTGTTGACATCGGATTCATTCACACTTTGTATAGCACTAGCGTATGCCGTGGCTTTTTCGGTACCTTCGGGAAGAACATTAACCGCAATGGCAAGCTGAATCATCTTTTTTCCCTCTGTCCAATATTTGGCGGCTATAACCGACTTCCCAGTGTCTTGTTTTTCTATCCGGAAATTGTCAGCCAGAAGCGCACGGCATGACGCCGAATAAAGGTTATCCGGTGTTGCGGAAAACGTCCTTATATTGGGAGCGTTCTGGCCGGATGACTGGAACACATCATTATACTTGGCCACCCCCGCGCAGGCAGACAGCATAAACGCGGCAATCACAAGTAAAATCATTACCGAAAATCTTTTTTCCATTTAAATCCCTCCTCTTTTTTCAATCATTTCAATAACTTGCCTTTTCAAATAGGCTATAGTTGGTCTAAAATCGTCCTGGAGCAATATTTTTTTAAAAAATTATGCTTCCCCCCCTAAAAATGAGCATCCCTTATCTGAAATCTCGAATTCATCTATTTTTTGTACCCCGCTCGCTTACAATCTCAAGAAAGCATTCCATCATCCTGACTGCCTTTTTAAGGTCATCGTGTTTTTTACCCTTGAATATCCGCTCGATCTCAAGGAACAACCCATTATTTTCAACATCCGGCATAATCTCCAAAACCGAAGCCTGCAGTACATTGGCGAGCTTAAAGATCACTAATCCCGTGGGATTCTTTTCCCCTCTTTCTATTTCTCCCAGATAATTGGCGCTAATTCCCGCCTTGGAACCTAATTCATCCTGGGTCATCTTCCTGGCGAGCCTCAGGTTTCTTATGTTCCTTCCGATAGCGCTGACTATCTCTATCTCGTATGCCGGGTTTTCCAATTCGGAGAAATTGTATATCGGGTCCTTTCCCATTTTGAACAAACTATAGTTTGTCGCCTTCAGAGTTTTACCTGGATATCCCCATGAAAGCCCTACCGTAGTTGTCCTGATCGAGCACCGCGCCGCATGCCCTGAAATACCTGAGCCAGAAATTCCTGATTTTTAGAAATTGGGTGGGGCTGGCCGCCCTGGCGCCGGCAACGTACACTATTACGCCTTTGAGGCCCGGAAGCCCCTTTGCCCTTTCCTGGCGGATGATCTCAGTTATCCGCCTGTTTGTGAGGTTGTCCCTCTCAAAGTCGTATGGCCCCGACTGTTCGATCATGTCCGAGAAGATGACAAGGATGGATTTGTCTCTTTTGAACCTCCTAAACACCCTGTCGGCCAGGCGGAGAGAATTCAGGATATCAGACCCTCCGGCCTCCTGGCTAAAAAGGAGCTTTTTGGCCTCTTCCGCCAGATGTTTTTTCACCGCTATGGACTTATAGCCATAAAAGGTCTCGTTGAGCCCGCTCCAGAAGGAGTAGTTGAACTCGTGTTCTATGGGCATCTCCGAGGTCGAAAGGCTATTGGCGGTTATGACATCCGCGGCGATGGCGTCCCGGAGACCAAGCCTTGACTGGCTGGCCTCCCCAGGGCTTCTGATATCCAGAATCTTTTTAAATCCGTCCAGGTACTCCTTGCGGCTTCCAAGGGTGCTCCTGCTTACATCGAATAGGACAAATACGGTCTTGCTTTCCGCAAAGGCTGAGGTCGTGGTCAAAAGAACCAGAAGCAGCAATATGCAAACAAGCCCGATCTTTTTCATTTATCCCCTCCCCACCAGGCGCACCGGGCTTGCCGCGCCATCCCCCGGCGTTATTCTTATCGTTTGTTCTATGGGTCCCTCCTGCAGCTCATATGCCCTGAGGCTCTCAGGCATTACGAACTCTGGCTCCCTGGAAAAGCAGACAGGCCTCAGCCGGTCCTTCCTGTTTTGCATATTGATGTGCCGGTAATAGTAGAGGTGGTTGGCCCATCCGTTTTTTATCTTTTCCGCCTCGTTCATTGTCCTGGCAAAAGCGTGCTTTCTGGCCGCCTTCGCCTTTTCATGCGCCATCTGGCAGACCAGATGCCTTTTTTCTGCGAGAGCGAGATATCGGGATGCTTCCCTGTGGGCCCTTTTGGCCTTTTGAATCACCTTCCTGGTTTTGCTATAGGTGGCCGGGTCGCTGGGGTTTGCATCATAGGAGAGCCATAGCGAAACCAGGGCGATCACCAGGTTAAGAAACAGAAAAATCATTGTCACCGCCGTCGAATTCAGAGAGAATCCCACCACCTGCTGGTACCCGGACCCGGAAAAGTCTTTCTCCCTGGCATAGGCCTGCACAAAAAGAAGACCGGAAAGGATCGTCACCGATATCAGGAACATGTACAAGGCCGTCCTTTTCTTAAGTCCCTGTTTTAGCGCTCGCCCCATAAAATGGGCAAGTATAGGAACGAATATGCTTGGGACAAGGGCATATATCCAGGTTTCGATGGTCGACTTGCCAAAGGCCTCGAATACGGCCGCGTTAAAAGGAAACTCCAAAACCATCAGAACCCCCATGATTAACAGGTATGTCGCCAGTCCTGGGGAAACGTGCTCAATGTTCTGGGAAAGCTTCTCGGCCTGCCCCAGGGCCGTTTCGGAGGAAGCAAAACCTTTTCTGGCCTTCTCCAGCTCGGTTGTGGCCTTTTCTTTTTTCCGCTTCAAGCTCTGAACCGTGGCTTCCGCTTCTTTTCCCGCCTCATGCCAGCGCATGGCCAGGTTGGCCAGCACGTGCTGGCAACCCCTTATAAGCTCGTTTTCGTACTCCGGCCGGCCGGAGTCTTCCGCGGCGGGATAGTTCCTTTTGCCGTCTTTCCTTCCGTTCCACCAGCTTTTAAGCCTCGTGTAGAAAACCATGCTTAAATTCCTCCTTTTTTGTCTTTGTTTGAAATTGATTTATGACCGGTGCAATTTTCGTCCTGCCTGTCCTTGTTTTCTTTCCCAATGGAGAAGAATATTTTTATGGTCTCTTTGAAAAAAGACGGGAACCCCGACACGAAAACCAGATAGGGGATAAAAAAAAGACAGCTTAAAAGCCATAGGACCTTTTTCCACTTTTTGTTTATGAGCGATGGGTGCTTCTGCTCAAAATCCAGGGCCAGCCCCGTAAGCAAAAGGAAAGAAAAAAACACCATCGCTATATATCCGGCTATCATCCATCCAGACGGTAAATGTTTCATTTCGTCCTCCTTAGATTTTTTTAAAAACAAATAACCATGTCTTCATTCTTCGCCGCCGTTTTCATCCTCATCCCAGTTAATGAAATCCTTGATCTCTTCGGATATAAAGGAATACACCCCCAATAGATCGGAA
>JAKAEG010000106.1 GCA_021819985.1 Nitrospirota bacterium
ACTCGGGAGCCGATGATTTAGCGATGATCGGCAACACCAATAATTCGTACGACACGGTGTCCGCCAGCAATGATGCATTTGGAGGCGCAACGGCAAACGGGCAGAGCACAGGCGTTTATGTGAACAGCAATGCCCAGGCCAATGTGTACGGCAACGGTAATGGCATAAATCTGGGCACGGGTGACGCTGTGTACGTCTACGGCAGCCATGATACTATATATGCAAATGCGAGTGACACGTTGCATATCATCGGCACTAATGATGTCATTTCAGGTGCAAATATTGCGGTCACCTATGATGGGTATAATTTTGATACTGGATCAAGCGGGGGATATATTGATTATACCGGTAGCAGTTTTGTTGGTTATAGCGTTTCTTTTTCCGGCGGATATGGCGGATATGGATATGGATATGGTTTAGCAGGCAATCAGGCGGTTATCAAGGCAGCACTTGGTAAGAATATCGGACCAATCAGCCGACAAGACTTTGCAACTGGCGATTTCGCGGCAGCTAATGCCGCAGAGGCCGGTCTGCATGAAGCTGAAGCTATGGCATCAATGGCGCCGCAAGCACCGGGAGCAGGCTCTGCCGTTCTAGAAGGCGCAAAATGGGATAGCAAGATTATTACATGGAGTCTGGCGGACAATCCTGGCTCCTCGGCTTCGCCTTTCAGCAGTTATATGAACGGCAGCGACGAGGCAGCCGTGCAGCAGGCGTTTGCTTCATGGGGAGCGGCGGCCGGCATCACTTTCGAGGAAGTCCCGGACTCTTCGAAATCTGACATAAGAATTGGCTGGGGTGATTTCGATACCACCAATAGCGGTATTGTCGGCTTCACCAGCTTGCGGGACTACGAGGAAAAGATCGAACCAGGTGTAATCGTCCGGCTGGAAGACCCTTCCCAAGATGCACTGACCACCAGTTCCACAGGACAGCAAGTTTATTCCGGGACTGATGCCTCATTGTCCCAGACACTTCTCCATGAGATCGGCCATGCCTTGGGACTGGCTTGTGACGCAGACCCGAACTCTATAATGTGCTATGAATTGACGTCGAATAATCAAACGCTTGATGCGACGGACATCGCGGGTATTCAGTCGCTTTATGAGCCCGGACAGTCGGCGGGAGCGGATGTGTCTGGGAATGGTCTTAACCAATTAATACAGGCCATGGCTGGTTTCGGTTCAGGACCCTCCGGTCAAACACATGAACTAGCACCCCAGGAATCGTTCCTGCAAACTCCGGTTCTAGCAGTAAACAATCATCATTGAAAGGAGAGGGCCTCTTTCCTGAAACATCAGAACCAGCCCGCTCCTTCCAAGGGGTGGGCTGGTTAATTGGTTAATTAACGCATAAGGCATCCGGACCGCTTCAGTGGGCTCGATGCTACAACAAAGCGTTCCGGCGTAAGGAAGGACATGGCAGAATACCGTCAACTCATGATCACACGAATTCATTTAATCTCAGGCCTGCCTCGTTCAGGTTCAACCCTTCTGTGCGCGTTGTTGCGTCAAAATCCTCGTTTTACCGCTGCCATGACCAGCCCCGTTGCCGCCTTGTGCGGCGCTGTTCATTCTCCAATGTGTGGAGGCGAATTCAAGCCGTTCTTTGACAACGCTAGGAGAACCGCTATCTTGCGAGGGATCTTTGATGCGTATTACGCCGATGTTCCGCTGGACGGCGTTGTCTTCGACACCAACCGCACCTGGACCGGACGAGCCTCATTGATTGGGGAAATATACCCGCAAGCGCGCATTATCTGTTGTGTGCGTGGAATCGGTTGGATTATCAACAGCATCGAGCGCATGCTTATCAGTAATCCTTTGGAGCTTTCACGCATATTTAATTTCCAGCCAGGTGCTTCGATCTATTCCCGTGTTGAAACGCTGATGAATTTCGATACAGGCCTGATCGGCCTGGCTTGGTGCGCTCTGCGTGAGGCCTGGTTTGGAAAAGAGGCTAAACGGCTGATTCTTGTGCCGTACGATCATCTGGCAAAAGAGCCCAGGCACACTCTTGACCGGCTCTATACTGAACTGGGAGAACCGCCATTTGCCCATGACTTTGACAATGTCGTTTACGATGAGCCGGATTATGACAGTAGCATAGGGATGCCGGGGTTGCACAAAGTACATAACAAAGTCGAATACATAGAGCAAAAACCCTGTATTCCTCCTGATCTGTTCGGCAAATATGCCACCGCCAGCTTCTGGGAAAAACCGGGACTTAATATTCGGAACGTCACCATAATTTAAAACTATTCACATGGCAGTGAGCACGGATAAAACAGAGGGAAATAGTAACCACGAGTCTCGTAACGAGGCTCATGGGTCTTGCGGCGGGATCGACACTGGTCTTAGTTGCCTTATAATGATTGCGCGTTTTCACGGCGTGGCGGCAGACCCTGCCCAGATCAAGCACACATTTGCAATCGGGGAGGGCGGCATGTCCGCAAGCGACATCATCCGCGCGGGCAGGGAGCTTGGCTTTAAGACAAAGTCGGCAAATCTTTCTTTTGAGAGACTGGTAAAACTTCCTCTTCCGGCTATTGCCGAGATCAAGGCCTGGGACGGCCAGGAAGCGCGGGACAAGCTGTCCTATATTGTGCTGGCAAAGGCTGATCCGGCCAAAATCCTTGTCATGCATCCCGGCGAGCAACGGCCACGCATTCTTAAACTGGAGGAATTCTCCGAAATCTGGACAGGCAATCTTGTCCTGTTTACACAGCGCGGCTTTTTAAAAAAAGAGGAGATATTCGGGCTTAAGTGGTTTTTGCCTTCTCTTTGGAAATATAGGAAGCCATTATATGATGTCCTTATAGCCTCGCTGGTGCTGCAGATATTTGCCCTCGTCACGCCGATTTTTACCCAGGTCGTAATAGACAAGGTGCTTGTCCATAATGGGCTTACCACACTTGATGTGCTTGCCATCGGACTTTTAACGATAACTTTATTTGAGGCCGCCCTGAATATTCTGAGGACATATGTTTTTACGCACACGACAAACCGCATTGATGTGCATCTGGGGACGAGACTCTTCCGGCATCTTTTTGCCTTGCCGCTGCGGTACTTTGAAGTAAGACGCGTTGGTGACACGATCGCCAGAGTGCGGGAACTCGAGACCATTCGCCGTTTTTTGACCGGCTCGCCTTTGACCCTCATGCTGGACCTCATGTTTGTATTTGTTTTTGTCGCGGTGATGTTTTTTTACAGCGTTCCCCTGACCCTAGTGGCGCTGGCTATCCTCCCTTTTTTCGCGGCCCTGTCGCTGATAATCAGGCCCATGCTGCGGCATCATCTTGACGAACGGTTCAGCCGGGGGGCGGACGCGCAATCCTATCTGGTGGAATCGGTCGCGGGCGTACAGACGGTCAAATCCTTCGCCCTGGAGCCGGAGACCCAGAAAAAATGGGAGGGGCTTTTCTCAAAATACATTGTTTCAAGCTTCAAGACTTACCAGATATCAGGCATAGGCAGCGCCCTGGGCCAGATGATAAACAGGATATCCTATCTTGTTATTCTCTGGTACGGCGCTCTCCTTGTCATCGGTGGTAAGCTGACTGTTGGTGAGCTTATCGCCTTCCAGATGCTCTCCGGAAGGGTGAGCGATCCTGTAATGAGACTCACACAGATGTGGCAGGATTTTCAGCAGGTTGGCATCTCCCTCAAGCGTCTTGGTGACATTTTCAACGCGATGCCGGAACCCGCCATGAACCCGGCAAAGGCCAGGCTGCCCGCGGTAAAAGGGCATATCCGGATGGAGGGCGTACGGTGCAGATACCGGGTGGACGGCCCGGAAATCCTGAGAAATGTTTCGCTTGCGGTCCCGGCAGGCACCGTTTTGGGCATAGTGGGCAGAAGCGGCTCCGGCAAGAGCACCATGGCGAAGCTTCTTCAAAGGCTATATATCCCTGAAGGAGGAAGAATTCTTATAGACGGTGTTGATATTGCCTTGGCCGATCCGGCGTGGTTGCGGCGGCAAATAGGTGTTGTCCTTCAGGAGAATTTTCTGTTTAACGGGAGTGTCAGGGACAATATAGCGATACATTATCCATCCGCGCCGATGTCCGAGGTCGTCAGGGTGGCGGAGCTGGCCGGGGCCCATGATTTCATCCTGGAATTACCGGAAGGATACGATACGGTAGTGGGTGAACAGGGTACGGCGCTTTCCGGAGGCCAGAGGCAACGCATCGCCATCGCAAGAGCCCTTCTGACCAATCCCCGGCTTTTAATCTTCGATGAGGCTACGTCGGCATTGGATTATGAATCGGAAAGCATCATCCAGCGTAATTTAAGAAGCATGTGCGAGGGAAGGACCGTTCTTATCATAGCGCACAGACTATCGACCTTGAGAGACGCTCACAAAATCCTCGTAATCGACCGTGGTCAGGTGGTGGAATACGGAAGCCACGATGAACTGCTTGCCCGGCCGGGATTGTATAATCACCTTTATAGCCAGCAGCAAAGAGCATTATGAGGCCGGTAAAAAGTAAATGAAACGGCCATCCATCAGGAAATTTCTTCAGGATATCAAGCGCAAATACGCCCAGGACAATCTCGAATATGAGTTTCTGCCCCCCGCCCTCGAAATTGAGGAAACTCCGCCGTCGCCGGCCAAAAGAATCCTGATCTGGGTAATGCTTATCCTTTTGATAGGAGCATTTCTCTGGGCATATTTCGGGCGGGTGGATGAGGTCGCCATGGCGAGGGGCAAAATAATCCCGGACGGCAGGATCAAAGAAATCCAGCCACTCGATACGGGAGTTATCAGGGCCATCTTTATCTACGAGGGCCAGCAGGTAAAAAAAGGGCAGCTTCTAATCGAAATGGACCCCACAATGGACAGAGCCGACGTTGAAAGCACAAGCAAAGACCTTGCGATCCAACTCGCAGGCAAGCAGCGCCTGATCGAAGAGCTTACGGGCAGAAAAAGCGATCTTCCAGGAATTCCCGATGGGAAAGAGATATCGCCAGAAGTTCCGGCCCTGGAGCGGCGGCTGATCGACACCAAAAAGGCTGAATACGATGCAAAAGAAGAGGCCCAACAGGCGGTAATCGAACAACGGAAGGACGCTCTGCAAGGCGCCGAAGCCACGCTTGAACAATACCTGAAAACCCGTTGGATATTGAGGCAGGAGGCATCAGCCTATAACGCGGCATACAAGGCCGATTACATCAGCAAAATGGAGCATCTGGAGAAGCAAAAGGAGCTTTTTACGGCCGAACAAGAGTATGAAGCCCAAAAAAAAGAAGTTGCACGGGCAAAGGAAAGTCTGCTTGAGGCGAAACAGATGCTTGTTGCCTTGCAGCGCGGTCGTGAAAAAGACATCCTCGGGGATATTGTTGATAGCGAAAATAAAATATTGACGTACCAGGATGATATGATAAAAGCTCGGCAGCGGTACAAGCTTGAAAGGCTTGTTTCTCCGGTTTCAGGCACCGTGCAGGGGCTGAAAGTCCATACAATAGGCGGCGTCGTGACCACGGCGCAAACTCTTGCGTCAATAGTGCCAAAGGGGACGTCCCTGGTTGTGGAGGCCACGGTAGAGAATAAGGACATTGGTTTTGTAAAGGCTGGACAGCAGGCGAAGATCAAACTGGATACTTTTTCCTTTCAAAAGTATGGAGTAGTCAAAGGAGTGGTCAAACAGGTAAGCCCTGATGCCTTTGAAGACAAGAAAAAGGGGCTGGTCTATAAAATAAAGGTTAGCATGGAGAAAACGCATATGCTTGTGCATGGCAAGCTGGTCCCTCTGGAGCCAGGCATGACTTGCTCTGTGGAAATAAAAACGGGAAAAAGGAGGATTATTGAATTTTTTCTGTCCCCGTTCAAGAAATACGAAAAAGAAAGCCTGACCGAGAGATAGAGAGACGCAAATAAAAATATGTCAGCATGAAACCTTCTGTATTCAGCGTGAGAGCGATCATGGGCAGATATTGGCTCCTCTTGTGCGTTATTTTTTTAATACTACCTAACCTGGTAAATGCATTGACCATTGGAGAAGCCATTAACATGGCCAGGGAAAGACTACCTGCATATAGGGCGGCAATGCTGAAGGCAAGAGCAACCAAAGCCCTGGCAACAGCGTCTCTTGGGCCATATCTGCCTAGCCTCGATGCTTCAGGGTCTTATGACCGGCACTACAATCAATTTCCAGATTACAACGCGCAGGTCTATCAGTTCGACTTATCATACATCCTTTTTGATGGCGGCAAGCGGCAAGCGAACAGAAACATTGCGCTTCTGAATTCAGACAGCGACAAGGAAAACCTTCGGAAAACGCTTATCGCCCTCGAATACGATGTAAAAGTCGCGTTTTATTCCGTGCTCGCCGGGAAGGCTTCGCTCGATTCAAAAAAATTACAGCTTGACGATGCTCAAAGAGACTACGATGTTGCAAAAGGACGGTATAAATTTGGTATTGTAAAACTCTCTGATATGCTCCAGGCATCAGTCCGGCTGGAACAGGCGAAATATAACGTCGTGGCCGCGCGCGGCGAATTAAGACAGGCATTTGCTGACCTGGACTCTCTGATTGGGATGCCGCTTGAGGCGAAGCCTTCACTTGAGGGAGCGTTATCTTTTATCCCGACACTTCCAGCCATTGAAAGCCTGAGAAAGGCGGTCCTCCGAAAGCCGGAAATAAAACAGGCGGCAGATACTGTCAAGATTGCACGGTTCGACAGATCTCTTGAGTTAAGCGCCTTCTGGCCAACAATATCTGCTGATGCCGCTTATGTAAAATCGATTGGCGCCGCGCCCGGCATCGTTCTCATCCCTGAAGACAGATACGTGGGATTGTCCGCCAAATGGAATATTTTCGAACTGGGCAAGTTTTTCCGACAAAAGGCGGCTGCGATCTCAACGACTTCATCCGAAGCTACACTGGACGAAACAAAACGGCAACTTGTGCTCGATCTTCAGAAGACCTATGATAATTATTTAACGTCAATTGAGGATCTCACTGTAGCGAAGAATCAATTGCATAATGCGGAGCATAATTATTCGCTGGCGTTTGGAGAATATAAAATAGGCGAGGCTGATATTCTTTCGCTTGTCCAGGCGGAAACCCTGCTTGCTGATGCGCGTGACCAGATGATTAACACAAAATTGAATCTTCTCGTCAATAAATCCCAGCTTGAACGGGTTGCGGGAATCCCGAAGCTGGAATCGCTGCCTATAATGGTCAGCCAGCCGACTCATCCATCCGGAATGCATGATTCAAACTGAAATTGCCATAACGGTGCTTCTATTTCGTAGCAGAGTTGAGGGGATAACACGCGCCAACTGTTAGCATCCGCTTACGCATAGTTCCTGGACGTAAGGTTGCTTACCGAGAATCTGCTGAAGATGCCATGTTTCAACCGGCATTGCATACATCGGGCGGGATAGCGCAGGGGAAGAGTATCAGCATGAAAACAGGGACATCCATGATGATATTCATTTATTTCCCCCATAGATATGAAAATCCATAAATTCCCTTATCCGCCGGAAGTCCTTTTCGTTACGCGTGAAGACAAACGCCCCGATCCTGCGCGCGGAAAAGGCAATAAGAATGTCATTTTGTATCCGGGAGAGATATCTGGCCTCAAAACCATATTTCGTTCTGAGCCTGGCAATAATGGCGCCCGTATGTTGCCAATCACTGCCGTCAGGCACAATAAGCCGCCCGGCGTCCTGAAAAGTCCGGTGCAATTTATCCAGAAGTCTGATTGTCTGCCGGTCGTGCGCCCCCGCGTACAGTTCCGAAAGGACAACCGCACTCATGTGCAACACCGGAGAGAAAGACTTTTCGGAAAACGCCGGATGCGTTATTCCATGATTTATGAAAGGAATGTAAATCGAGGTATCGCAGACGGCCTTAAGCGGATACTCTGCCAAATACGTCCTCGATTTTGCCCTTGCCCTTCGCCGCCGCAAGCGCCTTCCGGATTTTGTCATTTGCGATTACCATGTCCAGGGCCCTGTTGATTGCTTCAGTTTCGGTTGAAGCATGCGTGATCCTTTTGACCATGAGTATCTTGCCCGGGTCGAGACGAAACTGCTTGCGCACCTTTTCCGCAGTCTGCATTGATGCCACCTCCTATGTGTACAGAATAAAATAATGTACACATTATTTCAAGCCCGATGGGTCAAGCATACCAAAATTATCTTTCTTAATCAGTTTCCGTTGCGGAAGCGATTTTCCACGGAGAGATGCATATTGGAAACAGAGGACCCGGTTCTGGATTCGGGTCCTCTGTAAACACTGAAATAAAAGGCTCTATTTTCAGGCCGGGTCGCTTTGTTTTGTTAAAAGCAGCTTCCGCGTTATGACGATCCCCGTTAAGGCCGCACCCAGGAGGAGAAAAGTGGGCGGCTCAGGCACGGACTGACTCGCGGTGCCCTCTTCAAACCCGCGGTATTGCCACTCCGGCGAAGAGGTATCAACAAATGTGCCCACTGTATCACCGAAGTCGTTCAGGCCATAAACAGCGGTTAAAAGGTGGTCCAGGTCTACGGTGGTGAAATTGCCCGCGATATCGGTAAACCCGTATGAGGCAGTACCGTCACTGTATAATCCCGCGATTTCGCCAAGGTCATTTATGCCCATAGCTTCGGTGAAGCCTCCGCTTGCGCCCGGGGCATCGATCCTGGTAAATGACCCGTTGGCATAAATAAACCCGTGTTCTCCCGCCGCGTCCTGGTAAGTTCCCACAACTTCACCGGCATTGTTTATGCCGTTTACGTTAGTCAGCGTGGCTCCCGGAACACTGATCGGGGTAAGGCTCCCGCCTAAGTAGTAAAGAAAGCCTGTATACCTGTGAGTAGCGCCGTCAACGTAAGTCCCCGCGATTTCACCGGAGTCGTTGATGCCGCCGGCGCTCATATCGGCCGCCCCCGGAACACTGAATGACGTAAAGCTGCCGCCGGAATCGACAAATCCGTAATCCGTTGACCCAACGCTGTAAAACCCGGTCATGCCGCCGGCGCCGTTTATGCCCGTGACCAAAGTGTTTTCCGCGCCGGGGGCGTCAATTGAGGTGAAGCTGCCCCCCGAATCCAGAAACCCGTGCGTGCCCGTCCCATCGGTGTAATACCCCGCAACATCGCCGGAGCCGTTGACGCCCCTGGCGTAAGTAGCCACGGCGCCGGGATAATTAATAATTTCCGCCCACACGCTTCCGGATAAAAAAACTAAAAAAAACAGACATAAACCGGCTGAAAATGAAAATCTCTTCATCTCGTCTCCCTCCTTTGATATACAAAAGAATTTATCAGGATTTTTATTTTAAATGGCAAAATGCCTTTTCCTGACCATCGTTTTCAGTGAATACTATCAGGGTTGAAGTTACAGATTGGTTACAGATTCGCGGGAAAAGCAGCTTTGAGGTTAAAAAATGGAAAAAATAAAAAAGGCTCAAGAATTCCCTGAATATTCAGCAGGACATCATTATCCCAGAAACGTAATACTCGATATCCCTGCTTCTCAAGCCAGTTATCCCTTAAGCCGTCATATGCTTCTGCAGCCGGTT
>JAKAEG010000107.1 GCA_021819985.1 Nitrospirota bacterium
CTTTCTGGGCCTTGCTTTCATGCTTGCCCTTGGGGTCGGATTTGCCCAGGGAGGGCTTGTGATCAAACCGGTGGAATTCGATGTGGCAAAACTTAACCCCGTCTCCGGTCTTTCGAAACTGTTCTCAATAAACGGCCTGATAGAGCTTGGCAAGAGCATTTTCAAATTCACGCTCGGTGGCGTTGTCATGTATGTGGCCATAAAAAAAGGTCTTAAGGTTTTGCCCGCCACTCAGGCCATGGGAGTGGCCGATGTGGAGAAGACGGGTTTTTCCTTCATATCAAAGGCTGTGCTGGAGGCATTCGGCCTGTTCCTTGTCATCGCTGTAGGAGATTACTTTATCGAAAAGTTCAGGCTTAACCGCTCCCTGCGCATGACAAAGGAAGAGATAAAGCAGGAATTCAGGGAGAGCGAAGGCGACCCGGTGATAAAGTCCAGGATCAAGAGCCTGAGGAGGGAGGCCGCAAGAAAGAGGATGATGCAGGAGGTCCCCAAGGCCACGGTCGTCATCACCAACCCCACTCATTATGCCGTGGCGCTCCTTTATGACAAGGAAGCCACGCCCGCGCCAAAGATAATCGCCAAAGGGGCGGGACACATAGCCCTGAAAATAAAGGAGATAGCGGCGGAACACGGGGTGCCCATAGTGGAGGACAAGCCGGTAGCCAGGGCGCTTTACAAACAGGAGCTGAACTCCTTTATACCTGAGGAACTTTATAAAGCGGTGGCAAAAATAATCGCTTACGTCTACAAGCTCAAAAAGAAAGCCTGAGGTTTTTTAAAAAAAATAAAAATGAAATTTTTGGCACTCATACAAAAAAGGTCGGACCTGCTGGTGGCCGCGGGCGTGATGGGCATTCTGGGCATAATGATCCTACCGGTGCCGCCTTTCTTTCTCGATCTGTTTTTATCGCTGTCGATCTCGCTTTCTATCATTATTCTTGTCACTGCGATATACGTTAAAAAGCCGCTGGATTTTTCTGTTTTCCCTTCAGTTCTGCTTTTATGCACTCTTTACAGGCTGTCGCTGAACGTGGCGTCCACAAGGCTTGTACTGCTTAGGGGAAGCGAAGGGCCGGAGGCCGCCGGGACTGTCATAAAATCATTCGGCGAATTCATCGTCGGCGGAAACAGCGCCGTTGGTTTTGTCATTTTCCTGATCCTGATAATCATAAATTTTGTCGTTATAACGAAAGGCTCCGGCAGGGTCGCCGAGGTTGCCGCCAGGTTTACCCTGGATGCCATGCCTGGCAAACAGATGGCGATAGACGCCGACCTGAACGCCGGGCTCATAGACGAGGACGAAGCCAGGCGCAGACGCTCCCAGGTTTCCAAAGAGGCGGATTTTTACGGGGCGATGGACGGCTCCAGCAAGTTCGTGCGCGGAGACGCCATTGCCGGGCTCATCATAACCGCCGTGAACATAATAGGGGGCCTCATAATAGGGATTTTCCAGAAAGGTATGCCCATTGCCCAAGCCGCGAATACCTACACCATCCTGACCATAGGCGACGGGCTTGTCTCGCAGATACCGGCTCTGCTCGTGTCCACTGCGGCGGGTATAATTGTAACGCGCGCGGGCTCGGAGAAGGACCTTTCGAAAGAAATAACCAAACAGCTTGTCTTCAACCCCAAGGCCCTTGGCACCGCGGCGGGAATAATGGTCTTTCTCGGGTTGATACCCGGCCTGCCGCATATTCCTTTTTTCCTCCTGTCGGCCTCTTCCGGAGCGCTTGCCTATGCCATAAACAAGACCGAACCCGAAGAGGAGGAAAAGCCCGCTCCAAAAGTCCAGGCACCGCAGGAAAACCCGCTTGAGAAATTCCTTGAAATAGAGCCTCTCACACTTGAGATCGGCTACGGGCTTATACCGCTTGTGGAGTCCGAGGGTTCGGAGCTGCTTGGAAAGATCAAGTCATTAAGAAGACAGCTTGTATCTGAGCTTGGCTTCATTGCTCCATCCGTTCACATCAAGGACAACCTGCAGTTGAGGCCTCACGAGTACAGTTTCCTCATCAGGGGAGTGGAAGTGGGCAAGGGCGAGGTCATGCCCGGATACTTCCTGGCGGTCACCAGCGCCGATTCCACGAAGATAGAGGGTATCCCCGCAAAAGAGCCCGCCTTCGGGCTGCCGGCCCTCTGGATAAGGGAATCCGAAAAAGAGAACGCCCGCATGAGCGGCTACACCGTTGTGGACACGGCGACCGTTATAGCCACGCACCTTACCGAACTCATCAGGGGCCATGCATGGGAGCTGCTTACAAGAAGCGAGGTGCAAGGGCTTTTAAACACCCTGTCCAAGAACAATCCAAAAATTGTGGACGAGCTTCTTCCCGCTCATATCTCTCTTGGCGGCGTGCAGCGAGTCCTTCAAAACCTGCTGAAGGAGCGGGTCCCCATAAACGATATGCTTACTATAGTGGAAACCCTTCTGGACTACGCGCCTGCCACAAAGGACACGGAGATGCTCTCCGAATATGTGAGACAGTCGCTGGCCAGGTTCATAAGTAGGCAGTACCTGTCCGATGCCGGCGACATAAAGGTAATGGCCCTCGATCCGCGCTTCGAGAAAGCCATCGCCCAATCAGCCGAGGCGGGAGGCATTATAAACCCTGAGGTCGTAAACAAGCTCCTGAAGGCGATCGAATCAGCGGTCAGGGAAGGCAAATTCAGGGGCATGCAGCCAATAATCCTCTGCTCGTCGCCTGTAAGGAAAATGGTAAGGCGGATCATGGAGAAATTTATTCCATCCCTTGTGGTCCTATCAAACGCGGAAATAGCGCCATCAGTGAAAATTTTTACAACCGGGGTCCTGAAATATGAAGATTAAAAAATTCAAAGCCAAAAATTTTGCGGAGGCGCTGGAGCTTGTGCGCAAGGAACTGAGCGAAGACGCAGTCATATTGTCTTCGGAAGAGAAAAGCGGACTGAGGCCTTATGTAGAGGTCACCGCGGCCGTGGATTACGACCTGGACAGGAGGCCTGTAGAAAATTGTCTGCCCGGCGCGGCCTCCGCAAAGGACAGCATGGATTCCGGGTTCCTGCGTTTCAGGGACGAAATTAGCGGCCAGTTCAAATCGGAAATAAACGAACTCAAGACCGTAATACAGGAAATGAAGATCAGCAGTGCCGGCTCATCCATGGGCCGCAGCAAAAAAACGGTCCTCAATTTCTTAAGGGAAAGAAAGATAAGGGATGAGTTTGCCATCAGGCTTTGCGAAAAAGCGAAATCCACTGAAGACCTTCTGCCGCTGATATCGGCGGATCTGAAGACCAAAAAAAACAAAAAAAATGATGACTGTAAAAAGGCATATATGCTCATAGGGCCTACCGGGGTGGGGAAGACCACCACCACTGCCAAACTCTGCGCCAGATCCATAAGGCAAGGTAAGAGGGCCGCCATCATCAACCTGGACACCTACAGGATCGGCGCGGGAGAGCAGGCCAGGATATACGCAAGGATAATGGGGATACCGCTTGCCACCGCATCGACCCCGGCGGAATTGAGGGTGCAGGTGGCCAATTTTGCAAAAACCAGGGATGAGGTATTCATAGATACGACCGGCAGGAACCCCAGGGACGCCTCATATATCGAGTACATAGAAAACATGTGCGGCGCGGTTTCCACGGGCCCCTTGACCATGGAGCTGCACCTGCTCATGAGCGCTTCCAGCGATGATGAGTTCATGACCCAAGCATATTCCGGCTACAGGAAACTGCCCCTGGACTGCATCTCCTTCACAAAGGTGGATGAGGCTGTCAGTTTCGGGTCTATTTATAACCTGCAAATGGTCTACGGCAAGCCGGTCGCCTATGTCGCCACGGGCCAGAAGGTGCCGGACGACATTGAATTTCCCGATGAGACGATGCTTGGAAACCTGATTCTCGCGAAAGGATGCTATTTAAAAAATGCTGAACAATAACGGGAAGGCGCAAATAAAGACCTTGGCCGTCGCCAGCGGCAAAGGCGGCGTGGGAAAGACGAACGTGGTCATCAATCTGGCGGTTGCGGCAAGCAAGCTCGGAAAAAGGGTGATAATACTGGATGCCGACCTGGGTTTGAGCAACGTGGATGTGCTCCTGCAGCTTGCCCCCAAATACAACATTCAACATGTAATGTCCGGCGAAAAAACGCTCTCGGAGATCATGGTGGACGGCCCCCACGGGATAAAGATACTGCCGGCCAGCTCCGGTGTCCAGGAGCTTACCTCGCTTGACGAGTTCCAGAGACTGAAACTGATGGAGGAGTTCGATTCCTATACCGGGGATTTCGACCTCCTCATAATAGACACCGCCGCGGGCATCTCGGAGAACGTCGCGTTTTTCTGCGTGGCGGCCCAGGAAACGGTGATCGTGACCTCTCCGGAGCCTACCGCTATGACCGATGCGTACGCGCTGATAAAGGTGCTCTTCACCCGCTATCAGGAACGCGAATTCAGTGTACTCGTGAATTCCGTGAGGGGGCCGGAAGAAGGTTTCGAGGTGTTCAAAAGACTGATGATGGTCACCGGGAAATTCCTGAACGTGTCGCTCAATTACCTGGGATATATCCCGTTTGACGGGACCATCAGAAAGGCTGTAAGGGCGCAAAGGCCGTTCATAGACATGTTCCCGTCGAGTGACGCCTCCAGGCAGGTCTCCGGAATGGCTGAAAAGATCATGGAATCGAAAACCAAGGTCAAGGGTTCGCTGCAGTTCTTCCTGGGCAATCTCATTCCCGGAACAGGCCCGGCGAGGTGTAAGTGATCAGCTACGCCGCAATGAGCGAGCAGGAACAGGAATCCCTGATAAAGGAATTCCTTCCGTTCATCAAGTATACGGCATACAGGCTTGCCTGGAGGCTCCCGGCGCACCTCACCGCCGAGGACCTGATCAGTGTGGGCACCATGGGACTGCTTGACGCACTGCGGCGCTATGACCAGGAAAGGGCGAAACTCAAGACCTTCGTGGAATTCCGGATAAAAGGGGCCATGCTGGATGAAATAAGGGCAAATGACATGGTGCCCAAATCGATGAAAAAGAAGATAGACAGCATAAGAAAGACACATGCAAGACTTGAAAGTGAGCTGTTCCGCCTCCCTTCGGAGGAAGAGATAGCAGATGCGCTTGGAATTTCGGTTGAGGAATACCATCAGACCTTACAGGACGCAAACAACTGTATCGTGCTGCGGTTTGAAGAGTTCAAATCCAATAACGAGGATGGAGAAATGGACATTGCAGATTGCCTGACAGACAAGGAGGCCAAAAATCCCCTGGACCTCCTTGAGGACACAAAGCTCAAGGAGGCGCTTGCGGGGGCCATAGACCGGCTTCCGGAAAAGGAAAAAACCATACTTTCCCTTTATTACTGGGACGAACTGACGATGAAGGAAATAGCCAAAGTGCTTGATCTGACAGAGGGAAGGGTTTCCCAGCTCCATAAACAGGCGCTCTTGAGACTTAAGACGCAGTTCGGGTAAAAGCGGCAACCGCTGAAACGGAAAACGAGTAAAGAAAAGGGCCTGGACTGACGATATATATATTTAAGACAGGAGAATATTGAAAAATGGGTTTGACGGAGCAGAAGATAAGGACTTTAATAAACGAACTGGGGTCCCATGACGGCGCGAAGAGGCGCTTTGCGGCCGAGGAGCTTTCAGCCGGAGACGAGCGGGCGGTATATCCTCTTATAAAGGCGCTGAAGGACAAAAATCATGGCGTGCAGGATGCGGCCATGCGCTCGCTTATAGAGATCGGCGGGGAGATTACGGCGTATATGGTCCTGCCTCTTCTGCGTGAGGACGCCTTTTTAAGGAACACTGCTGTCATAATACTTCAGGAGATAGGGGCGGCTGCCATCCCGCTTTTGGGCCCCCTCTTTTCCGACAAGGATGACGATATCCGCAAGTTCGCCTTAGACATGGTATGTGAAATAGGCGTCTGCGACAGGCCGGAGGCCCTGATCGATATTCTGAAAACTGACCCGAACCCGAATGTAAGGGTTTCCGCCGCCAAAGCGCTGGGAGTGCTCCATTATGCCCCCGGGGTGCCGGCGCTTATCGATTCCCTCAGGGACACGGAGTGGGTCTGTTTCTCCGCTCTCGAGGCCCTTTCTTCTATCAAGGACAATTCAAGCGTGGAGGCCGTGGCTGAACTTTTATACAGCCCTTCGGAGGCCGTAAGGAGCGAGGCCATTCAGGCCGCGGCCTCAATCGCGACGGAAGACGCGCTCAGTGCCCTGAAGCAACACCTTGAATGGGAGGAAATAACGGATTTTGAAAAAAGGCTCACCATAAGAGGCCTGCTATCGGCTGGCGTCGTGCCGGAATCAAACGGGTCCGCGGACACCATGCTGGGGCTGCTGATAGACGGTGATTGGGATGATAAAATGATGGCCTTTATGGGGCTTTCCGCCATAAAGGATGAAAGGGCCCTCTTTTACGTATTGGATGCGGCCGGCGATCCGGGTCTTTCAGATCCAGATCAGAATTTTCATGAGATAAAAAGCGAACTCATGAATTTCGGAAAGGGGCCTCTTTTGGCTCTTTTGCAGGATGGACGCCTTAAATTCAAGGGGATGACTTTTTTAATAGAGCTTCTTGGCGAAATGAGATGCGCAGAGGCTGTGCCTCTTATAAAACCGCTGCTTGGCAGTAATCTGTATGACATTAAAAGGGCAAGCGCCAGGGCCTTAAGAGAGATCGAGGGCGGCCCGGCGGCATTGAATATGAACGATAATCCAGGGGAGAATGGGGAGAGCATTTGTTAGTGACAGGCCGCATACTCCGTGAGGAGAGCTTTAAAAATCTGAGGGACTTTGTTTATGAGCAAAGCGGAATATTCATACCCGATACAAAGAAATATCTGGTTGAAAAAAGGCTCGCAGGCAGATTGCAAGTAAACCATCTCCAGGATTTTGACCAGTATATGGAGCTGCTGCATGGAAGACGTTATGAAGAGGAGATCGGTCCTCTTCTGGACGCAATTACCACTAACGAGACCTATTTTTTCAGAGAACCCGAGCACTTCACGATATTTTCCGGTCATATCGTTCCTGAACTGGTCCGGCGCAATGGCATGAAGACAGCAATCAATATATGGTCCAGCGCCTGCTCCACGGGTGAGGAGCCGTACACTCTGGCTATCACGCTTAAAGAGAAATGGCTTGGTTTGAAATTCAATATCTTGGGCTCAGACATAAGCAATTCGACGATCGAGTCGGCCAGAAAAGGCCTTTATAATTCATATTCGATCAGGAATGTCCCGGAGCAGTATATCTCAAGATATTTCTCTTTCAAGCAGGACGCATGCGGATACGAGCTTTCGCCCTGCATTAAGGAATTGGTCAGGTTCATGAATATAAACCTTGTGAATGGCAGGAGAGCCGGGTTTCCCATGGGCCTCGATGTGATCTTTTGCAGAAACGTGCTCATTTATTTCGACATCAAATCCAAAAGGAGGGCCGTTTCCAATATGTATGACAGCCTGAAACCCGGAGGGTATCTGATAATCGGGAAATCCGAAGGGCTGCATGACATTACGAGGGCGTTTAAACCCGTGATAATAGACAACACAATAATTTACCAGAGGACAATGTAAATGAAGATCCTTATCGTCGATGATTGCCGTACCACGAGGAAGCTGCTGAGCCTTTACGTAAAGGCCAAGGGGTTCGATGTCCAGACGGCGGAAAACGGGCTTGACGCGATCGAAAAGCTCGCTGGAGGCAACATTAACCTGATAATAACGGATTTGAACATGCCGTTCATGGATGGAATAGAACTGACAAGGACACTAAGGGCCGACCCTTCCTACTCCGGGATTCCCGTTCTTATGGTCACTACAGAAAAGGACGCGGAGGAAAAGAGGAGGGCGGCTGAAGCTGGGGTAAGCGGGTTTATAGTTAAACCTGTCAGCGCCGACGACGTTGTGAAAAACGTGAGAGGCCTGATGAAAAACATGTTCGAGCAGGAGGTATAAATGTCATTCGATACTAAAATAAAAGTCCTGGTGGTGGATGATTTTTCCACGATGAGGCGCATTGTCAAAAATCTCCTGAAACAGCTGGGCTTTGAAAGGATGGAGGAGGCCGAGGACGGCCAGCAGGCCTACCACAAGCTGACCAGTGAGGGAGGGTTTCAGTTCGTTGTCAGCGATTGGAACATGCCTAATATGGACGGGTTGGACCTTCTTAAAAAAGTCCGTTCGGATCCGGCCCTCAAAGACATGCCTTTTCTCATGATTACGGCGGAGGCCGAAAAGCACAAGGTAATAGAGGCGATCAAGGCCGGGGTGAGCAATTATGTCGTGAAACCGTTCACGGCCGAGGTCCTCAAGGAAAAACTCGACAAGATCTTCGAAAAAAAGGGAGCACAGGGGTAAACAACCATGCCTGAAGACATGGAAGAGATAATAGCCGACTTTATTGCTGAAGCGGAGGAGACGCTAGACCGCATAGACCCGCTGCTCATAGAGCTTGAGGCGAAAGGCTTCGACCCCCCAATCATAAACGAGATCTTCAGGGGCATGCACACGATGAAAGGCGCCGCCGGGTTCCTTGGTCTCCAGAAGATCGTGGACGTGTCCCACAGGGCCGAGACCATTCTCAAAAAGCTGCGTGAAAAGGAGATATCCCTGGCGCCGCCGCTGGTCGATGTGATCTTCAAAAGTTTCGATATGGTGAGGACCCTGATCGGGCATATAAAATCGAAGGACCATACTGATGTGGACATTACCGGAATTTCACGGGCACTCGAGGACGCTTTGCATGCGGCTGAAAACCCGTCGAAGCCCGTCGTAAAGGCAAGGCCTGTTGTCATCGAATCAGCCGCGAAGGCACATGTCCCGGCGCCCTCCGCACCGGCGCAGGTCTCAACCGGAGCTGAGCGCCAAAAGACGGGCGTTAATCTGGAAGAGTCCCAGGTAAAGCAACAGGAAGAGATCAAGGCAAAGCAGAAAGAAAAAGAGAAAGAGACAAAAAATGATTCCATCCAGACCCTCAGGATCGGCGTGGACAAGATAGATCACGTCATGAACCTGACAGGCGAGGTGGTCCTTATAAGAAACAGGCTGCTCAATCTGACCGGCAGCCTTGAGCAAAAATATTCCTCCGACCCTCAGATGGAAAATCTGTTTGAGGCGGTTTCTTTCCTGGACCTGCTTACATCAGACATGCAGCTGGCTGTCATGAAGATGAGAATGCAGCCGCTCAAGAAAGTTTTCGGCAAGTTCCCCCGCCTTATTAAAGAGATATCCTCTTCTATCGGGAAGGACGTGGAACTCAGGATATCGGGTGAGGAGACCGAGGTCGATAAGTCGGTGATTGAG
>JAKAEG010000108.1 GCA_021819985.1 Nitrospirota bacterium
TCCGATCTTACCAAGGCTCTGATACTTGGAGTATGAAGAATATAAACGAAAATTTACACCGTGAAAGATCCGCTACGTGAAAGGTCCGTCCTTGACAGGAAGGAGGCAGCTACTTAATATAATGCAACCGGTCGCTTCCTACTTCAACAAAGGAAGGGGCAATCTCACAGAAGGGAGATGCATGAGCAAAAAATTCGTGGGAATTGTCTTCTTCGTCTTATTTCTCCTTTCTTTTAATCTCTTCCCTCAGGGGAATTTCAAAACTACATTTAATTTGCAGCTTCAATCGGCAGAGGGAAGCAGCATTGAAAGCCAACAAAACACAAGTGCTCAAGAATTCGACAAAGCATCTGACATAATGCAATCGGCTAGCCATGACAATCGAGTATCTTTTTCTCATTATCTTTTTAATGGCTATACCTTATCTGTTTGGCTAATAATTATCGCGATAGGGGTAGTGCTGGGTTTCCAGCAAAAAATAACAATATTTCGCGATTTTGATGATCTTGGGCTTGCCTTTCTCACGTTGTTGGCTCCACTAATTCTAATAAAAATAATTTTTATAATAATCGGCCAAAATGGGGGGAAATTTTTCCTTTTCTTATTTCTATTTTTGGAATCAATATTAATCTTATGGCTCGCAGCAAGAACTTTTCAAGATAATAACAGGAGCATATTGGCGTTCCTTGTAGCTTTCGTTACTAAGTTTTCTCTGTCAATTTTATTCATATTTAATTTAATCGGTTTTGTTACGCCGACAGGCAAAACGGCATCGGAACGGGCAAAATCAAGAGCCTCAGCCTTTACCATATTATTAATTGTCACTCCATTAATATACAAATTGGTTAGAAATAAAAAAGGAATCTTGAATCCATTTGGTATATTAGAGCGAAGAGGTATCGGGTTGTGAGTAAAATTTATTTTAAGCCTTGGGTCGGAAGGAATTATGGCAAGACAAATGGTATCAGGTTATTAATCCTCGGTGAATCCCATTATGGGCCAAAAGAGTCGAAATCTGATTTTACTCAGCAATTAACGAAAGCATATGTAAATCATGAATGGAATCATCGTTTCTGGACAAATATCATGCAGGTCATTGATGGAAGAAAGTATTGGGAAATAGACCGTGATGTATTTTGGTCAGAAGTCGCCTTTTATAATTACATCCAGGAGCCTGTAGCGGAAACAGCGGGAGTTGCACCCTCGCCAGATATGTGGGCGATAGCGGAGGAACCATTTTTAGAAGTCCTGCCTTTGCTTAAGCCGACTCATATAGTAGTCCTTTCAAAAAGGCTATGGAAAAATATGACCTCAAAAGGTGAACGGGGGGATGACTTGTCTGTTAACAAGGTGGAAAGGGAAACCCGGCTTTTCCCTTATGAGGGCGGCTTTGCGAGAGCTACGTGGTTGCCCCATCCATCCTATGGTTTTAGTGCAAATGAATGGCATCCAGATACGTGAATCGTATAGAGATTTAGTTAAAGTTTGGCATCCGGACCGATTTGCTCATGATCCTAAGCTGCAGCAAAAAGCCGAAGAAAAACTTAAAGAAATTAATTTAGCCTATCAAGCCATTTTAGATTACCTTAAAAATCTTGATAAAAATTACCGGCCCGCCGGCGGATTCACAAATAATCAGAATCCCCAGGACAATAATGGGGACTGGCAAGATATTGAAGCTAAATTAAAAGAAATATTCATTGAAAAAAATATTACGGATAAAGATCAGTTGCAAGAATTAAAAAATATAATATCTGCTTGGTCCAATAATATACCCGAGCATGATTTACTAAATTTTGGAGATCGAATTGAATTTTTAACGATTCGGGCTGTGCCATCTTATAAAATTCAATTAAGAACTCAGTATGAAAAAAGAGAGGTCATTAGAATACAAGAATCTTACAAAGGGGAGAACATCCTTCCTAAAGAAGTTGATGAGAATAATGTTGATGTTTGGTCATATAATGTAAGCCTCACTGAAAATTTCGAAAAGAATGTTCAAACCTATGCAATCAACAATTCTAAAGAGGTTTTCACATGTTCAAGTTGCAAGGGGCACGGGAAAGTTGTTTGTATTAGGTGCCGAGGAAATGGAAAGATCGAGTGCGATAACTGCAAAGGGCATGGGGGCATAAAATGTCATATCTGCGGTGGTGCCGGTCAAAGGCGATGTGCTGATTGTAATGGTAGCGGACATCGAGGTCAGCAAAGGTGTTCTAGTTGTGCCGGCACAGGACATAAAACGTGTTCAACTTGCGGCGGACGTGGTGAGCGGACATGTTCAAAATGCAAAGGGCGCGGAGAAATAGTTTGTAGCAAATGCAATGGGAAGGGCGATGTCGTTTGTGGTTCTTGCGAAGGGTACGGCAAAATTGTTTCGTATTTAGCATTTAAAGACATTTTTGAACCGGAATTTAATAATGAACTGATATCGTATGATAACGTACCATCTGAGATTATATCTGGCGATAGCATACATATATATAATGACGTCAGTTCACCCCAGAAATTAATAGATGATGATGGCAGTATTCTTTTAGATATCGTACGCCAACAGATTCCTCAAGATTATTTCAATTCGGTTACCTATGAGAATTTAAGGAAAACTTTGGTCAATTTATTAATCTCCAGCAAGGAATCAAAGAAGCTGGGCATTATAGGAAAAGATTGCAGAATATTAAAGCAAAAGCTATGTCTAAAACGGATTGATATATTTGAAATTAAATATAAATACTCAGGAAAAGAATACCAACTTTATATATACGGAACGAATAGAAAAATTTTTGCACCTATAAGCCCAATCTCTGAAGTAAGACAAGGTTATTTGGATTCGGTTAATGATTTATATAAGAAAAAAGAATATTTAGCCGCGCTGGAGACAGTAGGAAAAGCCGTAAAAATGAATCCGAAGGATGAATACAGCATTAAATTGAGAAAACAGATTCTCTCAAAAATTAATCGGCCGTATCTAATAGGTGGGGCGGTTGGTGGTGCTCTAGCCGGTTCTCTGATGGCGTTCAGTTTATTTACATTCATTTCTGGTTTTTATGATTTTTTACTAATAATTGGAGCGAGCGTTTTTGGATTTTTTACAGGCTATTTTTTTAAATGGAAATATTCTTTCAAGATTAGAAACGAGAAAAAAAGATTTGTTTACCCATCTGTAGTCGGCTTTATAGTGTCTTTTGCGATATTTGTTATCATTATGAACATGTTGCCTGCCGACAAAAGGGCTGTGATAAGAAAAGCTGCCTATCAAAGGGGGTTAATGGCTTCTCAAGCTAAAGAAATTCCAATATCTGATAATAAACATACTGCTGTATCGGAAGCCCTTGAGAATAATGAAATGAAAAATATTGCGGATGCGGTAAGTCCGATTGCATCGCAGACCACACCTAAAATTACTGATGCCGAGTACCGGCAATACATTAAGGCATCAGTCGATTTCAAAAAGTCTGAGAGTGATCTAAATACCGTCTATAAAGAGCTGCTAGCCATTCTTCATTCAAACGAAAAAGAGGAATTAAAACAAAGCCAAAGAGAATGGATAAAAACGAGAGATGACGAAGCATTTAAAGCAGCTCCAAAAGGCAGTGCCGCTTATATTGCCACGTTAGTCAAAATTACAAATGACAGAGCGGCGGAGCTTAAAAGCAGACTCCAGTAGGTCTTAGCAGGCCATTGATAAACTCTGGGTGCACCCCTCCTAGGGGATTTAGAAGAATGCTCCCTGAAATTGACAGCGGGATGAGGAGAACATTGTGTTGCTTATGGGGCGAAGTCTGCTCCTTTTTAAATCACCGGCAAAGTTTCGTGTACTGGACGTACACCTTGTCCGGGAAAAAAGAAAAAAAACGGTTTTTCATGACGTGAGGTGTTTCCCATGAAATATTTCATATGAACTGTTTATATGGACAACGCCATGGTCCGGCGGATTATGATCGGGTCGGTAGGGCTTTTAATTTAAAAGCTAAAGACGGAAAGGAGTGTTTAATTTATTTAAATGGATGCCTTTCATTTTGTCCCGCGGATTACAAAATATAGACAGGGTGCTTATTGAAGGCGTTTGAACAGCCAAGCCGGAAAAACCATTTAAAAACGGGAAGGTAAGGGCTTTAGCTTGAACAGGAAAACGCAAAAAAGGGGGCGGCTTTACCCCCGCTCTTTATTTATGAGAAAATAGTATGTTTTGAAAAAGAAAAAGAGATTGGATATGCTCGTTCTGGAACGCGGGCTTGCGGAAACCAGGCAGAGGGCCGCGGCGCTTGTTCTGGGCGGAATGGTCTATGTGGATGGGACCCTGGTCACAAAGGCCGGGGAGCCTGTGGATGAATCGGCTTCCATAGAAGTTAAGGAAGGCCCGCATTACGCAAGCAGAGGGGCGCTCAAGCTCGAAGGCGCAGCGGTTGCCCTGGGCGTAAGTTTCGAAGGAAAAACAGTGATGGACGTGGGCGCCTCAACCGGGGGGTTTACGGACTACATGCTCCGGATGGGCGCAGTAAAGGTCTATGCGGTGGATGTGGGTTACGGACAGCTGTATTACAAACTGCGGGACGACCCACGTGTTAAGCTCTTTGAAAAGACCAATATAAGGCATTTGGAAAGGAGCGCCATACCGGAGGAGATAGACCTTGCCACGATAGACGTGTCCTTCATCTCGCTCAGGCTGGTGCTTCCAAAGGTAATCGAGTTTTTGAAACCGGGCGGTGAGATACTGGCGCTTGTAAAGCCGCAGTTCGAGGTGGGCAGGGGCGAGGTTGAGAAAGGCGGGGTGGTAAGGGATGAGGCCAAGAGAATATCCGCCGTCCAGTCGGTCATCTCTGCCGCGGAGGGTTTGGGGTTGTCGGTGCTTGGCCAATATGAATGCGTCGTTCGCGGCCAGAAAAAAAAGAATATAGAATATTTTGTTTACATGAGGAAGTGGCTTAAGGATGTCTGAACAGGAAGAAAATACGGAAACCGGACTTGCCCGGCTTTCGGCCCTGGCCATGGGAAT
Organism: Nitrospirota bacterium; assembly: GCA_021819985.1. Taxonomy (GTDB): domain Bacteria; phylum Nitrospirota; class Thermodesulfovibrionia; order Thermodesulfovibrionales; family JdFR-88; genus JAKAEG01. Next base: position 4,997 of record JAKAEG010000108.1, read on the forward strand.
ACTCCTTGACGAGGCCGAAGATGATGAGATGTTCGAAGAGGCGTTAAAGCTGAACAGCGGCAACCCGGAAATTTTAAAACTCCTTTACAACCACCCCGCAACTCCTGCCGGGGTCCGTACGGAAGCCGCGAAGGCCCTTGGACTGCCCACGGAAAAGGTTTTTCTTAAGGCGCAGGAGACTGCGCCTGAAACCGCACGGATGGAAGAAGTTCAAAAAGAAAAAGAGAAAGAGTACCTGGCGCAACAAATACGTGGACTCACGGTTGGAGACAAGATACGCATATCGATAAAAGCCGGCAGGGAGGCACGGACAATCCTACTTAAAGACGCGAACAAACAGGTAGTCTTGGGTGTCATGGCGAACCCGAGGATCACGGTTTCAGAGGTGGAGATGGCGGCCCGAAATCGTTCATTGCCGGAAGAGGCCTTGCGGGAGATAGCCAAAAACAAGGAATGGGTAAAAAATTACACGGTCATATACAATCTGGTGTCCAATGCCAAGACCCCTCCGGGGGTGTCAACGGGCTTTCTGCCGTGGATAAAATCGAAAGACCTCCAGCTTCTTCTGAAAAATAAGGACATCCCCGACGCGGTGCGGACCGCAGCCAGAAGATATAACGAATTGCGCGGCAAAAAAAAATAAAAAGCAGGGAAACTATATGAATTCTAAATATAATTGACTTTCAAGAAACCGTCTGCTATGTTATGGCTAGCCAGGAACTGACATTTTCTGAAAAAAATTAAATGAAAAAACAACTCACTCTGAAAGACGCCGCTATAGTTGTGCCACACGGGTTCATGGGCGAACTGAAACCATTCCCGAAGGCCCCGGACCTGGCGCAGGAAGTCGAAAACGCAATAAAAAAGACCCAGGGCTATTTTCTTTCGGAACAGCATGAAGACGGCTACTGGTGGTACGAGCTTGAATCAAATGTCACCATCACGGCCGAATATCTCATGCTGTTGCATTTCCTTGGTCTGAAAGACCGTAACAGGGACAAAAAAATAGCGTCTTATCTGCTGGAAAAGCAAAGGGCCGACGGGACCTGGCCGATATATGGGGGTGGGCCCGGAGATCTCAACTGCACGATAGAGGCGTATTTCGCCCTGAAGCTTGCCGGGTTGAGCGCCGACGCGCCACCCTTGAGAAGGGCGAGGGAATTCATCCTTTCGCATGGAGGAGTCGGGGCCGCGCGGGTCTTTACGAGAATATTTCTGGCCCTGTTCGGACAGGTGGACTGGCTGGATCTGCCTTCAATGCCTGTTGAGATCATGCTCGTGCCCCCGAGTTTCCCTTTCAGTATTTACAGTTTTTCAAGCTGGGCCCGTTCCACATTCGTGCCGCTGTCCATAATGCTTGAGATGAAGCCCGTTGTCGAACCGCCGGAGAGCGCGCGCATCGACGAGCTTTTCGTCAAGACGCGAAAACGTTTCAACCCGGTGAAGGACGGGATACTCCATCCCGCGCTCAAAAAATTCTTCCGGATGATCGACAGGACCATGAAAGGCCTTGAGCGGTTCCCGCTAAGGCCGCTGAAAGCGCGCGGGCTCAGGGCCGCTGAAAAGTGGGTGCTCGAACATCAGGAGGAAACCGGCGACTGGGGCGGCATACAGCCTGCCATGGTGAATTCCGTTTTCGCGCTATCCGCTCTTGGCCACGGTGTCGAAAGCCCTCCTTTGCGGAAGGGACTGGAGGCCCTGGGCCGGTTCGCAATAGATCAGGATGGAAGACTGGTGCTTCAATCCTGCATCTCTCCTGTCTGGGACACCGCCCTTGCCGCCATAGCGCTTGCCAACTCCGGAATTCCCAGGGAGCATCCGTCCCTGGTGAAGAGCTGCCATTGGCTTGGATCGAAGCAGATAGAAAGGAAAGGCGACTGGAGCGTCAAAAGGCCTGACCTGGAGCCGGGAGGCTGGGCATTCGAGTTCGAAAACAGCTGGTACCCGGATGTGGACGATTCCGCTGTTGTCCTTATGTTCCTCAATAACTATGCGGACAAGGAACAGGCAAAAAAGAAGATAGAAAAAGGAATAAACTGGGTGCTGGGCATGCAGGGCAGCGATGGGGGCTGGGGGGCATTCGATGTGGACAATAATTTCGAGGTGCTGAACCAGATACCCTTTGGCGACCTCGAGGCGATGACAGACCCATCGACCGCCGATGTTACGGGGCGGGTGCTTGAGATGCTGGGCATAGCGGGTTTCGGTTTTTCGGATCCCATGGTGCAGCGGGCAATCGAGTTCATACGGAAAACCCAGGAGGAAGACGGCTCTTTCTGGGGCAGGTGGGGCGTCAATTACATTTACGGGACATGGTCCGTCATTATGGGGCTGGCCTCTATCGGCGAAGACCTTTCAAAACCTTACGTCCGCAGGGCCGTAAGATGGCTCAAGAATTTCCAGAACCTGGATGGCGGGTGGGGAGAATGCTGCGAGTCCTACTGTGATTGCAGGCTGAAGGGACATGGCTCAAGCACGCCATCCCAAACCGCCTGGGCGATATTGGCCCTGGTAGCGGCTGGCGAGGCCGGGTCCGTTGAGGCCGAAAGGGGCGTGCGTTACCTGCTTGAAACGCAAAAAGCGGACGGCACCTGGGACGAGGAAGAGTTCACCGGCACGGGTTTCCCTAAATACTTCATGATACGCTATCATAATTACAGGAACTGCTTCCCGCTTATGGCTCTTGGCAGGTTTTTCGAGGCGAAGAAGGCCCGGGCAAAAAAAGCATAGATCAGGGGGTCTTATTTCTTCGCATGAGAACGCAGGTATCTTTTTTCCCATGAAAGCAAAAACAAAAAAACTTGTAACCGGGGCCACCGGCTTTGTCGGTTTCCATGTGGCCGCGAAACTTGTAAATAAAGGCTACGATGTCCGTGTCCTGGTCAGGGACGAAAAGGCGGTCCCTGAGCTTTCAAGGATGGGGGCCGAGATCGTAAAAGGCGACATAAGGGATTTTAGCTCCGTTTCAAAGGCCGCGAAGGGCTGCGAAGAGATATACCACCTGGCGGCGGATTACAGGTTATGGGTGCCGGACCCGGCCGGCATGTACGAGACCAACGTTACCGGTACTGTCAACGTAATGAAAGCGGCCCTGGAGGCCGGAGCCGGAAAGGTAGTCTATACCAGCAGCGTGGGCGCGCTTGCCCCTTCCAGAAAAAACGGTCCTCCCTCGAACGAGAACACTCCTGTAAGCCTCAGTGACATGATCGGTCCTTACAAGAGATCGAAATTCCTGGCCGGGCGCGAGGTCGAGAAATTCGCCGCAAAGGGGCTTCCCGTTGTTATTGTCAACCCCTCCACCCCGATAGGCGCAATGGACAGAAAACCGACCCCGACGGGGGCCATGATCGTGAGCTTCCTTAATGGAAAAGTGCCCGCCTACCTGGACACCGGCCTTAATTTCGTAAATGTCGAGGACGTGGCGGAAGGACACCTGCTGGCCGCGCGTTACGGGAGGCCCGGCGAAAAATATATCCTGGGCGGCCATAACATGACGCTCAAGGATTTTTATTCCGAACTCGCCATGGCCTCCGGAATTAAAGCGCCTTCATTTAAGGTACCTTATACCCCGGTGCTGATTGCGGCATACATAAGCGAAGGGGTTTCGAGATTTTTGACCAGGAAGCCCCCTGCCATTCCTCTTACGGGGGTGAAAATGGCCGGCAAATACATGTATTATGATTCCACCAAGGCGCAAAACGAGCTGAAGATGCCAAAGACGCCCATAAAAAAAGCGGTCATGCAGGCCATAGAATGGTTTACCGGAAACGGCTATGTCAGCGCCCGGAAGATAGGGGTTCCGATTTGCAAAAAAGCATGAAAGACAGAAAACTTGGAGACGAATGGGCCGGATGGGACGGTGAAGTGGACCAGCGGGACCTGAAGGTTGACGAGGCACCCCGGACCTTTATCGTACTGGCTCTGGTAATGGTCGTAATTTTAGTGGTCCTGGCCTTTGTGGGGCTTTATATGATCCAGCCCAGGCTCGAACAGTTCAGCCCGTCAGCGCCAGGGTTCATGGAAACCCTGCTGATAGCGGCCGCCATCCTCCTGGCGATTGCCGGAGCAGCATGGAGCTTTACGCTTGCGAAATGGAGAAAGCCGCTTTTCCCCAGCAGATGGATCGAGAGATATGTGCTTTTTCTTTTGCCCAAAGCAGTCTGGCTCGGCTCGAAATTCGGCATCAGCAGAGACAGGGTGGGTAATTCATTCATCAAGGCCCATAACAGCCTTATAAAGTCCTATGCCGGAAAATTCAGCCCCGAAAGGCCATTGGTACTGCTGCCCCGCTGCCTTAAAGCT